>CALMDL010000269.1 GCA_937864995.1 uncultured Candidatus Altimarinota bacterium
TTAAACTTTCTTATTTCTAGCTCTGGAGTCAACTTTTTGTATCTGTGGCATTTAGTAAAATTTCACTCAGAACACATAAATATGACTACTGATTTTTCAGCAATATTACTTAATTTATCAATTCAAAACATAAATTTATCATTTGATATTTCTTCGTCCATTCAACCAAGAGTATCTCACATAAAAATGTACTTTTCTCAAAGCTTTTCTTTTATTCTGTTTTGATTGTATTGTGGAACAAAACGAGAATAGGGGTAACTTCTCACATCAACGAGATAATTAAATTTAACTGATTCTAATTCTTGTATAAAATCCTCCCAAGATTTTATACTATGACCTATTGAATATATTGTCTTCATTTTGGCTTTATTAAGAGATAAAATAGGTATAAATATTATAACTTTTTTATTCTTAAAACAAAATTTTTTGGCTATTTTAAGCTATAATATAGCTTTTATAATTTTATAAAACAATAAAAATTATACTTTTCAAGTTTTTGAATATAATATAAAAAATTTAACTAATTTAAAAACTATGATACATAAATGGCATAAAAAATATTTTAAGGATTTTTTATCTAAAAATATTGAAAAAATAATAGCTTGATTTTTATCAATACTATTAGTATTTTTCTGGAATTATTACTCTGGAGATTCTTGGGAATGGAAAAATATAGAACCTATAAAAATAACTGTTGTAACTTATTGAATAAGTGCTGTTATAACATTTTTTACTACTGGTGCATTATTCTATTTTTTAAGAGTCTATCAGTTATTACATATTATATTTGTAAGGTTTTTATGATTAAAAAAGCTTTATAATGATATAAAATATTTCATATGGCTTGCTTTAAATTTAATAACATTATTTATAATTTTACCAGTAATTATTTGATTACTAAATATTATTTGTTCTATTTTTTATAATATTTACACTCTTCTTTTTTACTTATTTCCATCAATTTTAATAATACTTACAATTATTTGACTATATTATTTATATTGATATTTAAAAAACAAAAAGCAACTATTTTAAGTAGTTGCTTTTTATATTTGTTCTATCAGTTCAAAAAGGTTTTTAATTATATTCTTTTTGTCTCAATCTTCTAAATCTCACTCTTTTATTTTAAGTACTTGGTCGTGATGACTAATATTAGGAAATATATCTAAAAGTTTTCATTGAATAGAAGAATTTCAATTTGTTTTGTCATTATACCATCTAATTATTCATCAATTATTTCTTATATTTTTATCTATAGTTACATAGTATTTTCTATCAATAATATGTTCTAAAATTATTCTAACATTTCATAATTCACAATTAGAAAAATCATCATCTTCTAAATTTTTTTGATACTTTTCAAGCCTTTTAAAATGATCTTCTTTGAAAAATTCTTCTTCAATATTACAAGGAATTATACTAGAATTCTTATCAGTTTTCGTGTAAGTAATTCTTAATAATTTTTTATTATCTCTAAAACTATTATCTAAAAATTTAAAAAAGTTTTCTTCATGAGTCAAAACTATTATTTGATTATATGTTTTATTATCTT
>CALMDL010000270.1 GCA_937864995.1 uncultured Candidatus Altimarinota bacterium
AATAATTATTGCATTTTTTGCACCATTCCAAATATGAGGATCAACAGAGTGAGTTTCTTCTGTATGATTTTCTTCTTCGTCATGGTATTCATCTTCATGTCATTTTTCTTCATGACTATGTTCAACTCATTTTATTAATTCTATTCACTCAGAAACCACTAATTTATCTTTATTTGAAATAGCTTTATTTAAAAATGCATCTATATGGTCTAGATTTAGATATATTATTAGATCTGATTTTTCTATGTCTATCATTTGAGCTGGTTTCAAATCATAACCATGAGGACTAACTCAAGCTGGAACCAAAGAATTTATTTCTACAAAATCTCCACCTATATAATTAGTTAGGGAAGCAAGAGGTATAATAGAAGTTTGTATTCTTATTTTTGAATTAACTTCTTCTTTATTTATTATTTGATTATCTTGTTTTGTACAAGATATAGAAATAAATATCATTGATATTAAAATTATTATTTTTTTCATATTTTTTTAAATTAGTTATTAATATATTATTTATTCTTCTATACAAAGCTCTTTTTTCTTTGCTCATAATAATGTTTTATAACTTAAGAATATTATTATTAAGATTAAGATTGTATAAAAAAATATTCATAAATATCATATAAAAACAAATCAAGTTTTTTCATAATATAAAATAGTCGCAGTAGTTAAAACTGCCATTGGAAAACTGTATGCCCAAGAACTCATAAAAAATTTTAATTTTGATAATATATTTATTTTTGATACTATCATGATAAACATAAATATAGAAAAATAATAAAATATTTTAGCTATTTCTAAAATTTCTCATTTATATAAATTAGTTATAGATATTAGAGCTACAGATGGTGGAGCAATAAGTATAAATAATGTAGGCATTAACTTATCTGGAAGTGGATTATGAAAAATAATTCTATTTAAAATTATGCTAAAAAGTAAACACCACATTATAACTCAAACAGAAAAGAAAAACCAAGATAATTTAATAAAACCAAGTGAAACTCAAGCTACAGGAACAAGCATATTACCAACTATTGGAAGAAACCAAAGAGGATTTAAATTCTTGATATCCATTTCATGAATTATCCATCTTCTAAATAAAATGATAGTAAAAATTGATTGTATTATTATTCAACAAATAAAAAATATAAAACTTAAATTTTTATCTATATGTAGAAAAGCAATAGAAAATATAAGAAATATCTTTCATATACCAGGAAAAAAATTTGATTTAACAGGATGATAAAAATCAGACTTTACATCTTTAAAATTTATAAATATTTTTAATATATATAATATACTAACTATTATAAAAAGAATTAGGCTTAAATACAATATATAAACAGAAAAATTTGAATTTAAACTATAAACTAATTCAAATTTTGTAGTAGCTAGACTTAATCATCAGAATCACATTATAGATGCAAAGAATGCAATATTAAAATGATGTATTCTACATCATTTTTTATTTTTTATTTTTTTCAACATATATTTTTAGTTATTATTAATTTAAACAATCTTTACAAGTTCCAACAACTCAGATACTATGTGATTT
>CALMDL010000271.1 GCA_937864995.1 uncultured Candidatus Altimarinota bacterium
TTCAATCAACAATTCAATTATATAATCATAATCCTGAAAAAACCTCTTGTAATTTTCTAACTTTTACTTCACTTGATCATTCAGATATTTGATTTTCGTAAGCAGAAAAAGAGCTATATGCTAGCTCTGCGTTGAAAAACATAAATATTGAAAAATATGATAAAAGTATTAAGATAAATCTCTGTAGATACTTCATTAAAATTTTTTATAAATTAAAATTTCTAAAAATAAAATAACAGCCTAGTATAACATAATTATCCCCCCTATATAGCCACTATTATTTAAAGAAATATTTTTTGAAAATACAAAATAATGTATTATTTTTCAAAAAAGCAGAATTAATTATACTCAAAAACTATTTTAAACAACTTTTTGAAGCAAAATCAACTAGACAAATATATAAAAATCATTTATAATATATAAATTATTCTCCTGCTCAAACTATAACTTTTGCATGTCTCAAAACTCTATCTTCAAGCATAAATCATTTTTCAAATTCATCAAAAATAATTCACTCAGGTTTTCAAGGAACTGCTGTCATTACATCATGTTTATTAGGATCAACTTTTTCTCAAATAGAATCAAAAGTTTTAACTCACATTTTATCTAAATCACTAAGTAATTTAGATTGCATTGAAACAACTCATTCATATAAAGCATTTTGTTTTAAATCTTCAGGGGTATTTTTTATAATTCTATCTAAATCATCTACTCTAGGTAATATTTTTTTTAATATATCATTTTTTAAAAAGAAAATCATATCAAGCTTATCTCTTTCTACTCTTTTTTTATAATTATCGAAATCTGCACTTACTTTTGCAAGCATATCTCTACATTTAAATTCTTCTGGATTTTGAGCTTCTTCTAATTTTTCCTCATCTATTTGTCCTTCTTCATTTTCTATTTCATTAATTTCTTGCTCCATTTCAACAATCATATCTTTTTCTTCTTGTACTTCTTTTTCTTTATCAGTCATTTTATATTTATTAAAAAATTAAAGTTCTAGGTTATTATACAAAAAAAATATATTTTTCAAGGATTTTTTCTTTACTTTTAGTTATTATTACTAAAATATAATTAATAGTATTAATTTAAAAATATGAAAATAATTAGCTGGAATGTAAATTGAATAAGGGCTGTTGCTCAAAAATGATTTAAAGAATTTATAATAAGTGAAAATCCTGATATTTTTTGCCTTCAAGAAACAAAAGCATTTGAAGCACAATTTTTAAAAGAAGTTGGAAATATAGATTGATATAATTATGTATGGCATACTTGAACAAAAGCTTGATATGCTTGAACTGCAATTTTTTACAAAAATGATATTGAAATAATTGATACAAAAAATGATTTCTGAGAAATAGATCATTTTCATGATGATTGAAGAGTTACTGAACTTGAATTTTTTTATAAAAAATGATGAGAAAAAAAACAAGTTGTTTTACTTAATTGATATTTTCCAAATGGTTGAACTAGAGCTGATGGTACTGAAATGGTAAGTTATAAATTAGAATTTTATGAACACTTAAAAAAATATACAAGAAAATTAAAAAATGAATGAAAACAAGTAATAGTTACTTGAGATTACAATATTTGTCACACAGAAATTGATATTGCTAGACCAAAAGAAAATGAAGACAGTATCTGATTTTTACCAATTGAAAGAGCTACAATATGAGATTTTATAAATGATTGAAACTTTGATGTTTGGAGATATTTTAATCCTAATAAAACTGACGTATACAGTTGGTGGAGTTATAGAGCTGGAGCTAGGCCAAGAAATGTTTGATGGAGGATTGATTATTTTGTAGTAAATAAAGAACTTATAAATGATGTGGAAAGCATAGATTACTTAACAGATGTAATGTGAAGTGATCATTGCCCTGTTATGCTTAAACTAAAATAATTATGAACAAATTTGATGAAAATTTCTTTTGAAAATACATACCTGAATGACAAGAATTAATAACAATAATTCATACTCATCCTATAAATATAATCAATTCAATTATAGTAAAATTGGCTCTTTTTGCAGTTTTACCATCTGTTTTTTATTATTATTCAA
>CALMDL010000272.1 GCA_937864995.1 uncultured Candidatus Altimarinota bacterium
TAGCTAGAAGAATTCTTTTTTTAAGACCAATTGTTGAAAATGTAACTTGAAATATTGAAATATATGATTGACCAAATTTTAAAAGTAAAAGAGATGAAAGGTCATATATTTATGTTTATTGAAAAATTTGTATTTTTTTATGAAAAATGTGAAATTGAAATTTTTTTCCAATAACTGCATATCAAAAAAATAATAAAGAATTAGAAAGAATTAGAAAAAGTAAGAATATAAAAAGGATTGTTTAATAAGTCTAAACAATCCTAAAAGAAAAACTCTGGCAACAGATAAGCCTATGGCAAATCTCCCTGTTTCAGTATTCCATAATTGGAAACATAAGTATTATATTACTTTTATTTATAAAATCAAAACTTTTCTATTTACTTTTATTAAAAGTATTGTAAAATATAATTAATTAAAAAATCTTAATTTTCTAATACATTATCTATATGAAAAAACTAAAAATTACTGATAAAATACAAACAGATAGATTAATTATAGAAATTCCAAATGTAGATGATGCATTTGAACTTTATAATTTAATAGATGACGATGTAGTAGAATTTATGTATTGGTCTAAATCAAAAGATTATAAAGAACTAGAAAATCATATAAATAATACAATTATTTCTTGTAATGATTGAAAATCTTGGGATTGTATCATAAGATTAAAAGAAAATAATAAAATCATTTGAAAAGTTTGAATTATAAAATATGAAGAAGATATTGATTCAATGGAACTTTGATATTGGATATGAAAAGAATTTTGGTGAAAATGATATATCCCAGAATGTGTTGAAAAAATTAAAGATATTTGATTTTCTCAATTATGAATAAATAGAATTGTATTAATTGCTACAAAAGAAAACCTTAAATCAAGAAGAGTTGCGGAAAAATGTTGATTTAAACTTGATTGAATAATAAGATGAAATACTTTAGTAAAATGAAAAATTGTTGATAAAGCAATTTATACATTTTTGAAAGATGATTTAGAATAAAATTTTTCCCCCATATCCTTTCGGATACGGGGGTTTTTTTACTTCACTGATTCGAGGCTTGCCTTGAATTGCTTTTTCAAAACAGTGAGTTTGAAAGGGGTATCAACGACAATTGTTCTCACAATTGCCGTGAAACCGACTTCATCATTTTCAGTTCCTGGTGTTTTGCCCTTGAGGATTTCAAAAGAGCCATAAGTGACCAAAAACTCAGTCACGGAGTCAAAGAGTGAACCGTTGAGGTGCAACCTCAACAACACAGGTTTTTCACCTTTGTCTACGTAATTGTGTCCGCTTTTTTCTTTTACCCGCTTTTTAAATAAGTTGTAAATCCTTTCTTCATCTTTGGCAGTCATTCTGCCGTTAATATTTTGAGGAAGCCTCATATTGAGAGTCTTTTTCATTGCAGTCTCCAAAAGGGTTTTAAAAAATCGCTAGCATATTTTAAAATATTTTTACTTTTAGTCAATATTTTGTATATTTATATTCTTATTAAAGTATTTTATTGTTATTTCCAAATAAAATCATATAATAAACAAAATTATAAAATAATTCTAGTTAAATGAAATTTAGTGATTTAAAATTGATAAACCCTTTATTAAAAGCTTTGGAAAAAGCAGGTTTTGATACACCTACTCAGGTGCAAGAAAAAGTTATTCCTCTAGCATTGGAATGAAATGATATATTGGCAACAGCTCAAACTTGAAGTGGTAAAACACTTGCTTTTTGTTTGCCTATGCTTCAAAGATTTTGTTTAGCAAATGTAGAGAGAGAACAAGCTTGAGAAAAACCTAAAAGACTTATAAAAGCTTTGATTATTGCTCCAACTAGAGAACTTTGTGTACAAATATGAGAAACTTTTGCTCCATATTGTACAAATACAAATCTAAAATATAGTGTTATTTTTGGTTGAGTAAATGATTTTCATCAAAAAAAAGCAATAGAAAAATGAATTGATATTTTGATTGCAACTCCTTGAAGATTAGAAGATTTGATTAGTCAATGAGTAGTTAAATTGTCATATGTTGAGGTTTTGGTTTTGGATGAAGCAGATCGTATGCTTGATTTGTGATTTTTGAGTGATGTTAAAAAAATAGTAAAGAGAATTTGAAAAGCTAGACAGTCTATGCTTTTTTCAGCAACTATGCCAACTGAAATTAGAAAATTAGCAAATGATATATTAAATAATCCAAAAGAGATAAGTGTAGATAAAGTAAATACACCAACAAATAATATAACTCAAGAATTATTTAATGTAAAAAATAGTTTTAAAAGACATGTTTTACAATATCTTGTTAAGAAAAAAGAATTTGATTCTATAATAGTTTTTGTTAGAACATGAGAAGATACTCAATTTGTAACAGAATATGTAAAAAGTGTTTGAATAAAAGCTGAAAATATATTTAAATGAAAATCTCAAAATGCTAGACAAAAAGCTATTAAGTCATTGAAATCTTGAGAAATAAAAGTACTTGTTGCAACTGATATAGCTTCTAGATGATTGGATATAAGTGATTTATCATGTGTTATAAATTACAATATTCCAAATGTGAGTGAAGATTATATTCATCGTATTTGAAGGACTGCAAGAGCAGGGAAAAAGGGTATAGCATATAGTATTTGTAATGAAACAGATAAAGTAAATTTAGAAAAAATAGAAAAATTGATTTGATATAAAATCCCAGTTTCAACTGATGAAAATTATAAAAATGAAGTTATTCCAACTACAAAAATATTAGGTTACTCAGATTTTAAAGAAGATTTTAAAAAAGAAACAAAAACAAAGAAAAAAGTTTTTAAACATGCTTATGATAAAATAGATACTAAAACTAAAAAAGTTGA
>CALMDL010000273.1 GCA_937864995.1 uncultured Candidatus Altimarinota bacterium
AGGTCCAATTTCACTATAAATTGATTTATTATTATTTTTATCAATTAAAACCATACTTAAATCAGTACTCACTCAAGATACTTCTGTCATATCTTTTTTTGTACTCATACCACATAAAGTTCTATATGGAGTAACTATTTTTAATCAAAGTTTTTGTGCTATATTATAACCTTCTCATGTTGTTCAAATATGAGAAAAACTTTTTCAACCGCTAGAAACTATTACATTTTTTGCAAAATATCTTTCTCAAGTATCAACTAATATTTCATAATTTCAATCTTCTATTTTTATTATATCTTTCACATCTTGATTTATTTTAAGTTCGCACTTATTTTTTTTAATATTTTCAAGTAAACAGCTTAAAAGTTCTTTACTATCTCCACTTTCAAGTATCAATCTATGTCTATCTTCTTCTACTATATTTATACCTTGTTCACTAAAAAAACTCATCGTATCCCACTGATTATAACGAGCAAAAATACTAAGAAGAAATTTCTTATTTTGAGTAAAATAATCTCTTGTTGGTTCTATATCCATATTGCTTACATTAGCTCTTTCTCAACCAGATAAAAGTACTTTCATACCTGGTTTTTCTGTCTTTTCAAGAATAAGTTTTTTGTATTTTTTATCCAAAGAAATTCAAGCAAAAAGTCATGCAGCTCAAGCTCACACAATTACAACATCGTAAATCATAATTTTTATATTAAAAAAGTTAGCTTTATTATATATAAAGCTAACTTTTTAGGAAATAATTTTTTATTTATAAAAAGATCTCAAACTATCGTTTGAGATTAAAAGAAACTATTATAGAAAAAATCAATAAGGAAATTCTGATTTACTCCTTTGAATTTTTTCACCATGACAAGTTGGACAAGTAATAATAGTCTCAACTTCACGACCAAAAAATCCTTTTTTCCAAACAGAAATCCTACCAAAGCCTTTACAAGTTTTACATTTAAGTATTTCTTCCTTATAATGGACTTTTTTCGTCCCCATACAATGAGGACAATCTTCAAAACCACTTACATGTTTCCTTGCATCTTTACCAAAAAAAGTTTTATAGTAAAGATATCTTGAAAACTCAACTTTTCCTTTAGAGTCACATTTAAGACATGGCTCATCAGAGATTAAAAGAGTTTTTTTTTCTATTTGAAGAGCGTTCACATTTAGTTATCCTACCATAATTATCACTATCAATATCATCTTGATAAAAATAACCAGTACCAAAACAATTACGACACTTCAAATTGTAAGTAACTTTTTTCATACCAATTCTCCTAAAAAAGTTTAAATTTATATTACAATACGTATTAAAAAATAGATTGTAATATAAATTAATTTTAAGCTAAGTCTCAATAAAGTCAAATTATAATAACTATATTCAAATAATCAAGAAAAAAGATGCCTAGGCATCTTATCTCATTTTTTTCTCTCTATAAGAATATGATTGTGGAACAAAAACTAAATTACTTCTAATTTCTTGTAATTCATCTTCAGCTTCTTCATCTAATTTTCTAAAATGAAAATTTTCTTTCATATTTTTAAAATCTCATGATTTTTTCATTCTTGTAAGTTCTTGTTTAGCAGTTCTAACAACTCCTTTATCTGGAGATAAATCTACTTTTTTTCATACCATTTTTGAAACTTCTTCATTAGTATTTATTATAGCTTTTATTATCTCTACTGCTGATAACCATTTTTCATTTGAATCTAAAACTGTCCATGGAGCATCTTTACTATCTGTTAATTCAAGCATTTTTGCTTTTGCGAGAGTATAATAATTCCATTTTTCTTGTGCTTGTTGATCAATTGGAGAAATTTTATATCTTTTTCTTATTCTTTGTTTTCTTAAATCTAATCTTTCTTTTTGTGTTGATTTTGTAACAGATAAATATACTTTTATAAATTTTATACCTTGTTCCACAATTTGATCTTTCTCAAAATTTGCAACATTTTGTATAAACCAATCATATTCTTCTTGTGTACAAAATCACATTGCAGCCTCAACTCATGCTCTATTATACCATGATCTATCAAAAAAAGTTATTCAACCATTTTCTCATGGAAAATATGGCATAAATTTCATAAAATGATTATGTTCAAATCTCTCAACTGAAGTTGGTTTTG
>CALMDL010000274.1 GCA_937864995.1 uncultured Candidatus Altimarinota bacterium
ACACAACCTTAATTTTTTGATATAAAATTATATTTTGTAACTATTTTGTAACTTTATTTATGTATAAAAGTTATATTTATTATTTAAATATATAAATATGGCTTTAATTAAAGAGGTAAATACAAAAATACTATCTCAAAATGAATTATCTGAAATGTGAAAAATTCAAAAAGATATGTGGGCATATTGATTATGAGAATATGTAAGATGTAATTGTTGTAATAAAATATATTCTAAAATTGATATTTTTTGACATTTATCAGATGAAATTAGGAGAGAATCAGTTACAAAATTGGAAGAAATATATTTATGAGACTCAATTCGTTGTAAAAAATGTGATTCTACAAATACTGATTTTATTTATGATGTTTCAACTAATATAGAAATTTTTAGAGATAGATATAAAGAACAAGCATTTTTAGTACTTTCGTATAATGAATCATGAGATATAGTTTGATTTTGTGATTGATATATATCAAGTTTTAATAATATTTTTGAAAAGGATTTAAAGTTTCATTATAATAAATTTGATCCAAATATTATTGAAAATGAAATAACTAAAATATTATGTTTAGCTTCTTTACAAGATATGTTATATTTTTCATCATTATGAACATACGAAAGATACATAAATTATTCATATGTTTATGATTTACTTAGAGCATTTTTTAAATCAATAGATACTGATAAGAATATACCATGAATAACTGAGTTAGATAAAAATAATTCATTATATAAAATTTATAAAATGATGTGAAGTTTGTCTCTTTGATTAGATAAAAAATTGGTTTCAAATTTAAGTTATAACTATGATTCAGATATATGTGTTTTTCCAGATCCTATAAATGATTTTAAAACTAAATATGATGTAAGTTTTAGAACACTTGTAAAAAATCATAAAATAAAATAATTTTGATATTATCAAAAAACAAATATAAGTATCATATTATAATATTATTTTAAAAATATGGATTTATTCAGTATAATATATTTTATATCAATATTATTTATAGTTTATTCAGGGGTTAGTATAAAAAATAATTTGAAAAATTTATCTTCAAATTATTATTTTATATTTAGTATTTTTCTATCACTTTGGTTTCTATTATATTTTATATTTTATTTATTAAATGATGTAAATTATTTATTATATACTTCAAAATTTGCATTTCTTTTTTCTATATATTGAATTTATAGTTTTTCTCAATTTATTAATAATTTTTGATTAAATAATAAAAAAAATAATTTATTTGTTATTTTAGAAATATTTTCTCTATTTTTAATATGATTTATATATATATTTACAGATTTTATTTTAGAGTGAATAAGATTAAATCCTATTGATAATATATTTTATGAAGTCTATTGAAAATATGTATTTATCCATCATTTTTTAACAATTTCTTTGAGTATTTTTATAGTACTTTCTTTTTATTTTAAGTTTAAAAAATTAGAGTATATAAATAAAATAAGATTAAAAAA
>CALMDL010000275.1 GCA_937864995.1 uncultured Candidatus Altimarinota bacterium
TTATTTTTGTATTTTTCTATAAGTTTAGATAAGTTTGATTTTATAAGTGCATTTCTAAAATCTAGTGTACTAGTTTTTAGATTTTCAGGTGTTAATCATTTATCATATCTATTTGTATAAAATATGTCTTTAGGTAGTTTATAATATGAATATTCTTCATATGATTTTGTTTTTGTAGCTCAAACTGGGTCATCAAAAGTAATATCATAATAATATTCTCATATTTTTACCCATGCATGTCATATTTGTGGAAAATCTGCAGCATCTATTACGTCTCAAATAATTATACTTGATTTAATATTATTAAATCAAAGCATTAAATTAAATAATTCTACATATCATTCACAAACTCAACTTTTATTGCTATAAGTCTCAATTCAAGAAAATATTTCATAATCTTGCATTGTAAAATTATTTGAATAAGAAATATTTTTTAATATATAATCATATATTATTTTGATTTTTTCATCATCTTTATATATTCAAGCAGTTAACTCTTTTGAAGTTTTTTCAAGTGCTTTATAGTAACTATCATCATCTCTGCTAGCATCAAATAATTTATTATTTCTTATTGTTTTAAGTAATTCATATTTATTTGGAAAACCATAAATAATATCATCAGTTATTAACTTCACTTTTTTGTAGTCTTTTATGAAACTTAGATTTCAGTTATCATAATAGACAACAATATCTTTACTATACAATCAATTATAAATAAGACTTTGTTTGTTTAGTTTTGAACTTTCTTCAAAGAAAAATTTCTTTGTATAACTATATGTATACCAAACTCAATTTTCTTTTATTAATGCATCTGGATTATAAAAAAATAATTCATAATCATCTAATAGAGAATTATTTGCTATTTTTAATTTGTTTATTTTTTCTTTATTTTCCAATTCTAATGCAAAAATTTTTTCATTATTTAGTTTTTCTAAATCAAGAATTATTTTTTCATTTGCTTTTGTTAATTTACCAGAAGCATTTACTCAAGATAAAGTTTTTTCTAATAAATACAAATATGATAGTCAACTATCAGATTTGTATTTATTTTTTATTTGAGCATAAAATTTAGAATAAATTGTTTTTGTATTTGCATCTATATCGCTATATGCTCAATATGAACTTAGAGGAATAGATAATAAAAAAAATATTATAAATGTTTTTAAAAATTTCATTATTTTAAAGTATTATTGGCTAATTGCTCTTTTTAGTTGATTATCAACTCAATCCAATTTATATGCTTCTATATCATATTCTAATTCTATATCTGCTTTAAATCATACTCAATCAATTCAAGTTTCTGTTTTTCAAGTAAACCATTTTGCAATAGTGTATTTAAAACTAGAACCATCATCATATTGTTTCATTGTTTGAACTGATCATTTTCAGTATGTATTTTCTCAAATACTTACTATTTTTGGGAAATAATCTTTTAAAGTTCAAATCATTATTTCAGAAGCAGAGGCTGTACCTGAATTTTGTAGTATAATAACTTCATATTTATTTAAATCTACTATATTTAATCATTTAGAATAGAAATTATTATTTCATCAATTGTATTTTACAACTGCTGTTTTTTCTCATTCTGGCACTACATATCCAAGCATTTCAGTTACTTCATTTAAGTAACCTCATCAATTATTTCTTAAATCAATAATTATTTTTTTAGTATTTCATTTTGATTTTATTTCTTCAAGTACTGTTTTAAATTCATTTGCAACTCAAGCTCCAAAAGTTTTTATTTGAATATTATAAGTATTTGAATTTATTTTTGAATATTCTAAATTTTTAATTGTTATTTTTTCTCTTTTTACTTCTATTTTTAATTCTGTTCAGTTTCTATTTATTGTTAATATAACAGTTGATCAAGCTGGTCATTTTATCCAAGATATAACTTCAGTTAATGAATTTTCTTTTGTTAAAGTTTTATCATCTACTTTTATAACTATATCTCATCATTTTAATCATGCTTTTTCAGCTGGACCACCTGGAATTGG
>CALMDL010000276.1 GCA_937864995.1 uncultured Candidatus Altimarinota bacterium
ACAAGTTTAAAAAGTATATCTCTTGATATATTTGCCTTATATCTCCAATTTAATCAAGCAAAAGAAAGATATCTAAGATACCATTCATCACTTGTTAACTTTTTTACATAATTTTCTTTATTTCCTCATTTCGATTCATCAAAATAATATTCTTTTTCTAATTCTAATGCTTCTTCAAAAATAACTTTATCACTTTCTGGTAACTCATAAGTTGGGATTAATATACCTCAAGTTTCTATATGAATATCAACCATTTCAGCAATCTTCTCTGTATTAGTTAATGCTTCGGGAATAAATCAAAACATCATTTGCATTTCTTCTTCATTCAAAAAAGAATAATCTCAATTTCTAAGTGTTGGTCTGTCTGGATTCTCTAGTTCATGACCTGTAGATAAAGCCATAATTACATCTTGAGTTTTTGCATCACTTTTGTCAATGTAATAACAATTATTAGTTGCAACAACAGGAATAGAATATTTAGAATTTATTTCTATAAGTTTATCTGTAACAAATCTTTGCTTTGGAATATCATCATGATATATAAGCTCTAAATAATAATTTTCGACTCAAAAAACTTCTTGATATAACTTAATTCTATCAAGAACTTGATTATCTTCTTTTCATGACAATATATAATATGGAATTTCTCAAGAAATAGGTCATGACAAACATACCATTTCCAAATCTCAAACATCTTGTCTCAATAAAACTATATCTTCAAATTTGATTTTTGAAACAGATCAAGGATTATCTAAACTAGCCTTTGAAACAAGAGATATAATATTTCTATATCAATTTAAACTTTTTGCTAATAATACTAACTTATGATTTATTTTTGAATCAAGAGATGATTCTACATAAATTTCGGTTCATAAAATAGCTTTAATTCAAGCATATTTTGCTTCTTTATAAAGTTCATGACACCCATGTATATTTGAAGTATCTGTTATTGCAATTGCTTTCATACCAAAAGAAACAGCTTTTGCAACATAATCCTTTGGTTTAGGAAGACCTTCTAAAATACTATAATGACTATGATTATGTAAGTGTACAAACATAAATTAAACCTATTATTATATCTAAAATATTAAATTTATTGTATCTATTTTTTATTATTTATCTACTTTTTTTCAATTTTTTGCATATTTTAAATTTTAATGTTAAAATAAGTTTAAATATTAAATAATTTTATAAAAATATGAACCCAACAGAAAAATTAATATCTATTGATAATGAGACTGGTATTAATCCTCAAATTAACAAATGAATTAAAAATGTTGAGCAAGTTGCTAAAACAAATCAAGCACTTGGTATGTTAAAAATCATTGATTCTCAAATCCCTGATTTTGATATTGATATGACTTATGATAAAAAAAATGATAAATTTTATTTTATATCTTGAAATCAAAAATTAAATATTCCTCTTGATTTAAATTCAATAGAAGAAATGTGAAAAATAATTACAAAATTATTAAATAATAAAAATGAACTCTGAATTACTTGAAAAGTAGATTTTAGAAGAATATTTGAAGTAAAATTATTTTGAAACGCAAGAGATTCAGAAGTTTATTATAAATGAACTAAGTTAGATTGAAATACTTTAAATACACAAAAGGCAATTGAAAATAATAATTTAGCAGAAGAGCTTTATAGATTTAGCCAAATTGTAAAATGAATACCTAAAGATAAATGGATAATAGAATGATCTATTTGAAGTCCTGATGAGATTGGTATAAAATAAGAAAACATAAATGTTTTCTTATTTTTTTTATAAAAAAATATTAAAAATCTTATTTTAAATACAAGTATAAGACAATGTCAATCAAATAATATTTATTATTAAAAAAATATATGATAAAATATTTAAAGTATAATTATTAAAATATATAAATGAAAAAATTACTTTTTATAATCGCATGATTATTTGTAAACTTAAGTCAAACATTTGCTTGAGTACTTTGAACATGAAATAGTTCAAACACAAAAACAAAAGTAGACCCTACAAAATCAAAAGAAATAGAAAAATCTATGTTAGAATGAACATGGTTTGATATAAGTGATTGATGACTATTAACAGATTTAGCTACTTGGGCACTAATTATAATATGAGCATTTTTTGCATTCGTATTATTTAAAAAAACTATTCAATTAATATTTGAAGTTTGGTATGCAAAAAATCTAAGATATTTAAGAATTACTTTACCTAGAGCAGACTCAAAATTAGATAAAGAAAAAGAAACAAAAAAAGATTTTAAAGAAAAAATAGGTACAATGAGTATGTTTTATAAAGCTATACACAAATTAAGTGAAGCTTGATTAAGAGATACTTTAATAAACTCAATTTTTGGTCACTCTAAGATATCTCTTGAACTTGTTTATGATAAAGGTGAAGTTACATTTTTTATAGTCACATTTAAAAATTATGTAAATTTAATAAGCCAACATT
>CALMDL010000277.1 GCA_937864995.1 uncultured Candidatus Altimarinota bacterium
AGATTTCTAGAAAATAATAGTTTCGATTTTGTGATAAATATATGAATTTGTTGATATAAGGGTAAAAAAATAGATGCTTTTCAAGTTGCTAGAATTTACAATCTATCAAATTCTAAAGAAGTAATTGTCCCAAATTTGATAGATTTTTTAAATTTAGAAAGTATAGCATGTAGTGAAAAAATAGTAACTGATGACTCTATTTTAAAAGAAGAAAATTTTGTAGATATGGAAAGTTATGGTTTTGAGATGGTTTGTGATAGTTTTAAAATCCCAATAATCTTACTAAAAATCCCTGTTGATAAAATATGAAGTGAAACCAAAAACTTTGATTTTGAAAAAGCTAAGTTGTATTTATCTAAAAACATAGATTATAAAACTTTGCTTGAAAAAATAAGTCTTTACTTAGAAAAACAAGAAAAAAAAGTAGATTTTGAAAAATACTTTGATATTTTCAATTTTACTTTTAGTGAAAAAGAAATATTTAAAAAGTTGTATTATAGATATAAATCACTTATTTGAAGTGACTTTGATACTTATTTTGAAGAAAATAAACTGTTAAATAAAAAATTATTTTTGAAGTGATTAGAAGAATTTTTAGAATTATATTTAATAAAATAAAATGATTATATATATAGAAAAACAAGCATTAGAGTATGAACAAACAAAAAAAATAATAGAAAAATTCAAAAATAGTTCTATTATTTATATTGATAATTATAAAAATATTTTTGATAAAGATTATACAAATCTAGATTCAAAAAAAGCTTTGATAATAGCAAAACTTAACTCAAATGCAGTTTCAGAAGCTCCAGCTTGATATGGTCATACAAAAAGTGCTTTTTTCTTTAAAACTAGCTTAAATTGTATTTTTGATTGTGATTATTGTTATCTTAAATGAGCTTTCAAAAATGAAAATATGGTAGTTTTTGTAAATTATGATGATATAAAAAAACAAATAAAAGAAAAAATAGAAACTTTAGATAAAAATGAAACTCATTGGTTTTATAGTTCTGATTATAGTGATATTTTGGGTATGGATTGATTTTCTTCGTTTTGCCAGGAATTTATACAATTTTTTGAACAATTTGATAATACAAAAATGGAAATAAGAACAAAAAGTGCAAATATAAAACCACTTCTTGATTTATGATTTATTCCAAAAAATACTGAAATTGCATTTTCTCTTAATCCTCAAATACTTATAGATAAGTATGAAAAAGCAACTTCTAGTTTAGATGCTAGAATTGAGTCTATAAATAAATTATTATCTATTTGATTTAAAGTTTGAATTAGGTTTTTACCACTTCTACCGGTAAAAAACTACGAAGAAATATATGGAGATTTTGTAGAATATGTATCAAAAAATATAAATATGTGTGATATAAATTCTACTTTTGCATCAGGTCTTTTATATACAAAAAAAGATTATAATAAAATACTTTCTAAATACAAAGACTTAGATATACTGCATATGCTTGAACTAAATAGTGATTGATTTTATCGTGAATCAAAAAAAGTTAGAGATACTTTTTATACTATGTTTAAAAATCTTGATAATAAATGTATTTTATGTTTGGAATATTAGCTTACATTTTCCATGAATATGATAATAATTTATTTTTTAAATTTTCGATATGTATCAATGGGATTCTTAAGGGTGAGATTTCGCCGTGATACGATAGATAAAGCTTAAATTAATTCTCTGCGAAATTTCGAATCCTTAAGGACTTTTGGTATCTTTTGGTCACAAAAGTACATATAAATCTTTAGTTTATAAAAATAATAATATTTTATTATAATATTTTATGAAAAAAAATATTCTCATCACCTGAACTTCAAAATGAATTTGAAATTATCTAGCATGAAATTTAAATAGTGATTTCAATATTTTTGCTATTTCTAGAACAAAAACTGATTTAGATTTATTTGAAGAAATTAACATTGATTTAACAAATTTCGAGCTTTTTGACAATATTGTTAAAAAATTTGAACAAAGAGAAATTAAATTTGATTCTATTATACTAAATGCTTGAATTTGATTTTTTGGTAAATTTGAAAATGCCTGAGATGAGGAGTATTTAAATATAATAAATTTAAATCTCACTTCAAATATCTTGCTTATAAAAAAACTTCAAAAATTATTGAATAAAAAAGCAAAAATTATATTTATTTGAAGTATAATTGGTAAAAAATTTATGAAGTACTGAGCCGTTTATCAGGCAAGTAAGTTTTGACTTAGGTGATTTGCATGAGCACTTAAAAATGAACTTGTTTGAATATGAGTCCATATAATAAATCCAAAAATTGTAGATACAACTTTTCATGATAATACTATGATTGATTTAAACCTACCTACTGATAAATATACTTCTAAAGCTGATATTTTGTTTACTATAAATGAAATATTGTTATGAAATGAAAAAAGATTTGAAATAGATTTGTAAAAAATAAATAAATGAAAAAAAATAAAATAATAGAACTAATAGCTCTAATAAAAGAAAATGAAATAATAAAAGATATATCTTTATTTTATTCTAAAAATAAAAAAATATGTAAAACTATTTTGATATTTTTAATGATTATTATTAGTTATATATTACTTGTATTTTATGCAAAAAAAATAGAAATGACTTCTACTTTTCCATGAATTGCATTAAATGTTCAAGATTTAGTATGACATGTTGAAACTGAGTTAAAAATAGAAGAAATAAATTTATACAAAAAAAATGGAGAAGTTTTAAATTGAATGTATGTATGAACTTGAACATGAAAAACTGTATATTATTTTCATGGTAATTGATGACCTAATCATTATTTTTATAGTGAAATAAAATATATTAATGATTTAGGATACAATGTAATGATGTATGATTATCCAGGTTATTGAAAAAGTGAATGATTGCCATATAAAGAAAATGTTGATGATTCCTCTCAAGTGTTTTATGATTATTTAAAAAAAGAAAAAAATATTGAAGATAAAGATTTGATAGTTTGGTGATATAGTGTTTGAACTGCTGTAGCAACTGATTTTGCATCAAAAAATGATTTTGAAAGATTGGTTTTGGTTTCTCCTTTATCTTCTAGGTATGATATGTCTAGAAAATTATTTTGATTTGCATTGCAAAAAATATTATTTTTACCAGATTCTTATGTAACTAAGAATTTAGTTAAAAAATTTGATAAACCAGTTTTAATTATTCATTGAAATAATGATTTTATAGTTCCATTTGAACAATGAAAGAAAGTATTTGAAAATTATGCTTGAGAGAAATCTTTTATAGAAATAGATAAATACTGACATAATTGAATAATTGATAATTATTGAGATGCATTTAAATATATATTCAAAAAATATTTAAATTGAGAAAAGCTAGATTTTAAAGATAATTATCTTTTTGTATGAGAAAGTGAAAAAAAATCTCTAGAAGAACAAAATTATCTTTTAGATAAAGAAGAAAAAGAGAGATTATTTTTATCTACTTTAGATCTAAAAAGTGATGATTCTATTCAAACTTTTGTTACTTCAAATATAAGTTTTAATGATAAAACTTATATACCAAAAAATCTAGTAAATATAAGATGAAATTATATTTATGACTCAAAATGATGAACTCAAAAATTGAGGGTAGAAGCTAAAAATGCACTAGAAAATTTATCAAAAGCTTTTTATGAAAATTTTTCTAGAAAAATAGAAATAGTAAGTGCTTATAGAAGTTATGATTATCAAGTTTGAATTAAAGCCTGAGGTTGTCCTGATAATTTATGTGCAAAAGCTTGATTTAGTGAACATCAAACATGACTTGCATTTGATATATTTGAAGCATCAAGTGATATTGAATGGAAAAATAACAAAAAATTGATGTCATATTATAAATGGTTAGATGAAAATGCACATTTATATTGATTTCATAATACTTATCAAAAATGATTAAATATAGATTGATATGATATAGAACCATGGCATTGGAGATATCTTTGAGTAGAGCTAGCAACTTATTTAAGGGAAAATAATATAACTTTTGCTGAATTTTATAAACAAAAAAATAATTAATTTTAAAAAATTGATTATTTTTTTTAAACAATATAATTTACAAATAAAAAATAATAATTTTAAAATATTTATGGCAAAAAAAAATAGAGCTTGAGCTCAATCTAAACAGAATGCACCAATAAAAACTTGATTTCATAGAAAAAAAAATGTACATAAATGAGCATATATTGTTCGTGATGAATATGCAATAAAAGCTCAAAAAGCAGGATTTAGAGCAAGAAGTGTTTACAAATTATTTGAAATACAGGAGAGATTTGAACTTATAAAACCAGAATATAGTGTTATGGATATAGGTTGTGCTCCAGGTAGTTTTTTGCAAGCAATTAGAAATATAGTAAGAGAAAAAACTATTATTTGAGTTGATTTAAAAGAAGTAAAACCATTTTCATACCCAAATGTAAAAACACTTGTTTGTAGTATTTTTGATTATGATGAACTTAGTAAGAAAGTAATTGATATTGTTTGAGAAGATCAATTTGACTTGATTACAAGTGATATTGCCCCAAATACAACATGAGTTTTTGATGTAGATCAATATGCAAGTGTAGAGCTTAATATAGCAATTTGTCAGTTTAGTGATAGATTTTTAAAAAAAGGTTGAAATATGCTTTTAAAAGTTTTTAAATGAGAAGATTTCAATGATCTAGCTATGCAAGTTAGAAGCAGATTTGAAAAATTTGTTACATATAAACCAATGGCTTGTAGAGATAGTTCTCATGAAGAATATATAATTTGTTTTAATAAGAAAAAATAGGACCGCAGGTCCTATTTTTTTTATCATATATTTATTTCTTTTGCAATTTGATCTTCAATATCTTTTTGTAAAGCAATTTTTCTTAAAAATTCTTTCTTCTTTGATTTTTCTTTTAAAACTTTTTTATAATTTAAAAATACTTTAAAAATTGGAATTAAGTAAATTATTAATAATAAAATAACAAAGATTGAAATTATTAAAATAATTAGTTCATTTGTAGAATAATTTTCAAATATTTTTATACTTTTAGTTATTTCAGAAAATGTTATATATTTATATTCAAATCAAATCATATTTTTATATTATTTTTTAATCTTTTTTAACTAATTCTCAAGTAACAATTAATCTATTTAGAGTAGTTCAAATTGGCCAACAAGTCATTATTGATATTTCTGATTTATCATTATTTCTTTTTAATACTGATACATCACCAGGTTTTATAACTTTTTTTTCTCTTATTTTATATGTGTATTTTTCTTGACCATAATAAACTATAACTTCATCTCAAAATTGAACTTGATCAAGAGTAGCAAAAACATTATTATAATCTCATTTCATCCAAGGTAAATTTGAAGAGTGTCCGAAAATAAAACTTACTCAATCTTCTCAAGGTAGAGCACTTCCTGGATATCTAATAATACCTTTTTCTAATTCTTTCATAAATATATCATTTAACTCATTTTGTCATTCAATATTTCTATTTTTAACATCAAGTAAAGGTATATTTTTTCATATTTTTGGAATTATTACTCTGTTTGTATATGGAGCAATTTCGATATCAAGATTTATTTCTTTGTTATCTAATTCTTTTTTATATTTTTTTATTGATAATTTTTCTTCTTCTTTTTCTTCTTCTACTTTTTCAGCTACTACATCACTTATTTTTGCTGCCTCTACTGAGTTAAGTAATCTTGAAGTTGTTTTTTCTACTTCTTCTTTCATTACATAACTTTTAGCTATATTCATATAAGCACTATAATTTGTAGTTACTAAAAGTACTCAAAAAATTACAGAACTTGTAGTTATATATTTAATAAGAAAAATAAATCATGATAATACCATATTTTGTTTTTCTTTGCTTTTAGTTTTTTCATTAACTATTATTTCATATATATAATTTATTTCTTTTTTTTCTAAGCTTAAATTATATTCTTGTATTTTTTCTATATCACTTAAAAAATCATTAGAATTTTCTAATTCTTTTAGTATATCATCATTGTATTGCATATTTTTGTTTTTATTTTGTATTTTTGTTTTTGTATTTTGTAATTTAATTTTACTATATTTAAAAAAATATTGCAAAAAAATGACGACTTTTTAAAAGAACTTGAAATAATTCTATTTTTATTTATATTACTATTAGTTTAGATAGATTAGAACTCAAAAAATATGGCTAAAAAATATGAAAAGAGTTCAGGTGGAATTGTATATCGTAAAAATTGAAATAAGGTTGAAGTACTTCTTTTGAAATGGTTAAATGCAAAAAATCAAGAAGTATATGTTATCCCTAAATGACACATAGAAGATTGAGAAGTAGCAAAAGATACTGCTGTTAGAGAGATTGCTGAAGAAGCGTGATTTGATATAAAAGATTTGGAAGTTATCAAATTTATTACGAAATTAAATTATACATTTACTGCTTGATACCTGGAAAATAATCCTGTTATAGATAAGGATGTTTATTTGTTTCTTGTAAAATATAAATGAAATAAAGAACCAGTTGTTCAACAAGAAGAAAGATTTGTTTGATATACTTGGTTTTCACTAGATGATATTGGCAAAATAAAAGTTATGTTTGATATTCAAGCAATTATATGAAAAAATAAGACTTTTTTTATTTAACTAATTAATAAATAATGGAAATTTTTAATAATAAATGAGTTATAGAAATACTATCAAATACAAAAAGTAAAATTACTTTTGATACAAAAAATATAGAAGTAAGTATAGATTGATTAAATGTTTCTCATCCATGAGAATTTGAAAAAGCTTGAATTTTATTGGAAGTTAAAGAATATAATAAAATACTTTTTTATAGTTTTACTATTGATACTAAACATTTAGTAATTATATCAAATGATAGTTTTGAATTAAAAGAAGAAATTTTGTCTTTTTTTGGTGATGTAGATGTACTTGTTATAGTTTGATCAAAAGAAAGTGCTAAAATATTTGAAAATATAGAAGCTAGAGTTGTAGTTCCATATTGAGAATGAAAACAAACTTTTTTAACTACTCTTGGTCAACATACAGAAGAGTTAAAATCATATAAAGTAAAATGAGAAATGTCTGATGATACAAGTGAATTTATAAATTTAGAAGAATAAAAAAAGAAGGTAATTACCTTCTTTTTTTATTCTTCTTTTGGTATAATTGCCTCAATTGCAGCAAATGTAGCTTGCTTTCAAGCAGGAACAAGTATACTTATTTTATCTCAAATATTTACTTTAAAATGAGTAACTGCTGCAGTTAGTAAATCATAAGTTTGTCACTCTGATATTACTTGATATTTTTCTTTTTCTTTTACTACAAGACCAGTTTTAATTTCTCTTTCAATAGGTAATATTTGTTTATATAACATTTTACCATTTGGTTCAATTGTAAGTTTTAATTTATCTCATTGAACTAATTTTGATTTAGATGAATAGTTTACAGGAACAGGGTATTTATTACCATCTGATCCAAACATTTCATGTCATGTAAACACTCATTCTATTATTTTTGAATCATCACTATTATAAGAGTTTAATCATTTTATATCTATATTAATTTCTGAATCCAAAGTGATATTGTTTTCATCCATTACATCTTTTAATAATTTTTTTGCATTTTTAATAGATTTTTCAGCACTTACTATGAAATCTACTATTGCTTGTATTGTTTTTTTATTAGTCATTTTTTTGTTTTTATTTTTTAAATCTAAGTTTATTTTACCAAAAATTTAAATTAAAGTAAATTTATTTATCTAGACAATAATTAAAAATATATTTCTATTATACTTGTTAAGTAGTTTTGAAATAGAATTGTAATTAAAAATCATATTCAAAGAAAAGGACCAAAAGGTACAACATTTAATATTTCTTTATTTTTTTGAATAAATTTTTGATATGTTATTATCAAAATTGAAATTATACTTCATATTATGTATGTAATCATTAATCATGCAAAACTATAGCTTATTCAAAGCATTAATCATATCATAATTCATATTCTTAAATCTCCTCATCATAATGCTCTACCTTTTGATAATACTATTTGTAAATAAAAAAATATAAATATAGATACAGCTCATATTACTCAATTTATTATTGAAAAATTTCATAATTCTATATTAAAAATAAATTTAAATAAAAATATAGAACAAATAATTAATAATATTAATATAATATCATATATTAAATCTAATTCTTTAAGCATTATAATATAAAGTACTCAT
>CALMDL010000278.1 GCA_937864995.1 uncultured Candidatus Altimarinota bacterium
GAGCAAGATAAACTAAAACTAAGAGAAGAAATAGTAAAATGGCAAATGAAGTTTTATAATAGTAGTGAAGTAAGTTTAGATGTATACAGAAATTTTTTAAATAAATATAATATTTGAAGAGTCGCTCTTGATTATATGGAAAAAAGGGAAGATTTGTTTGATAATAGTAGATTTTGAGAAATAGGTATAGATTTATATTATCCTTGGGCTCTTATATTTACTGGTAGACTTTGTGATACTAGTGCTATAGAAAATCCATCTAGATGAATGTATGCAGTTGATGATATATGCCCTAGAACTTGTAATAGATATGATATATCATACAAAGTAAAAACTGTTTGATATAATATGATTCAAAGGTGAAATGCAGGTTATAGAAGTGAGTTAAATCTAGATTTTTTAAGAGAAGATTTTGTAAAAAATCCAAAAAATAGATTTGTTTTTGCACCATTTATAAGTGTATAATTTTAAAAATATTTTTATGAAAGAAAAAATAATTATATCAATTTTTTTAGTATTTTTATTGTTTGTTAATTCTCAAAATTCTTTTGCAAGTTCTGAAACTTTTTGTAAAGAAGAAATAATTAAAAATTCTTATTATCCAGTTTTTTCTCCAGATAAAAAAAATATTTCTTATCAAAAAGAAATTGATTGAAAAAAAATAATTGTAAAAGATTGAATTGAGTTAAATAATTATGATGAAGCTTATCAACCTATTTATTCTTTAGACTCAAATCATTTTGCTTATATGGCAGAAAAAGATGGTAAAAATTTTATAATCAAAGATTGAATTGAAATTGAAAGTGATTATGATATAGGTTTTATAAGATTATTTTCACCAGATTTAAAACATCTAGCATATAAAGTAGAACAAAATTGAAAAAGTTTTGTTGTAAAAGACTGACTTGTATGAAAAAGTTATGATGAGGTTTATGGTTTTTTATTTTCTCCAAATTGAGAAAGCTTTTCTTATATAGCTACTGAAAAATGAGAAAGTTTTATAGTGAAAGATTGAGTAGAAATACCAGGATCATATAATGCTTTTTATTCTGTAGATAGTAATGATTTTTATTATTTATTACATACTGATTTGTGATACAATATTTTGGTAAAAAATTGAGTTAAATTAGATAATTATAAAAATATATATAATCCTATTTTTTCACCAGATGGAAATACTTTATTTTATCATAAAATTGATGATGCAATAGAAAAATATTTTATAGAAAAAGATTGATATAGAACAGAAATTTATTCTGATTGAATATTTAATTTTATATTTTCTCCAGACTCTAAAGATTTTTTTTATGCTTCTATGAAATGAGATTATATATCTTATTTTAAGAATTGAGTTGAAATGAATGATATGTATAATTCTGCTTCTTCTTATGATATAGCTTTTTCTCCAGATTTAAAAAACTATGCTTATATTACAACAAAAGAAAATGATACATATGTAGTAAAGGATTGAATTATAATTTCAAAAAATAATCATTATAATGCTATAAGACCAGTTTTAATTGATAAAAATACTTTGTATTATACAGCAGAAGAAAATGGAAAAAATTTTATTGTTAAACTTACTTGTGATTTTTGAAAACAATTTGAAATATTAAAAGAATCAATAAGTAAAAATAAAAAATATAAAAAATATTTACCAATAATTGATGAAATAGTAAAAAATACAGATAAAGAAAAATTGGAAAAAATCTTATTTAAAATAAATAAATTAGAATCTAAAAATAGTATTTTAAAATATTTACAATTAAGTATATATTTAAAACAATAAAAAAGATGTGATTAAAAATCACATCTTTTTTATTGTTTATCTTTGTATTCAGTTTCTTCGTATAATAAATCAAATTCTTTTAGTAATCAAGCTCATGTACTTGGGATAACAACAAATGATTGTTTTACAATAGCATCTTTGTTATTTATAAGAGTATCAAGTAATTTTTTATTATAATCATTTAAAGAAGCATATTCACTTAAAAAATGATTTATATAAATTATGTAAGTTCTAGCATAATTATATTTATTTTTTTGTTCTAAATAATTTGTTATGTTTTCTTTACTTGCAATAGCATCTCTATTTTTATAATCTGTATTTATTTTAACTTTCAATATTTCTATTTGAGTATTTGCTTCAGCCATTTCTCTTTCAAATATAGCTTTTTGTTCATTTAAAGAAATAATTTGTTTTACAGATTTTTCATATCTAAATTCAAATTGTTCTATAAGCGCATCAAGTATTTCAGCTCTATTTTTTGCTTGTTCAAGTAATCATTTAATATCTGTTTTTAATACATTTTTATACTCTTCTACAATTATCATATTTGCAGAAATAAGCTCATCACTTCATAATTCTCAGTTTTGAACCATTTTATTTACTGAAAATACATCTTTGTAAATTGTAGCTGGAATTTCAGTTCTTTGTTTATATTTTATTCAAATATTTGTTGTAATTGCAACTCAAGTTTTACCAAGTGCAGAATTGTTTACATTTTCAAAAGAATTTGAATTTGTTTTTGTAACTTCTACATTAGTTACTACTTTTTTTACTTGTTCATCAGCTTTTATTAAATTATTTCACACAAAAAAAACCAAAACTATAGCTGTTGTAAGTGTAAAAACTCTTAATAAAAAATTTTTAAAATTTCTAGACATATTTTTCTAATTAAATTTATTTATTTTATTTTAACATATTTTTTATTGATTTAAAAATATTTTAATGCATTTTATTATATTTTTTGATTTTTCTATAAAAATTATTAATATTGTTTTAATATTTTTAAATATTTAAATATGAATAAAAAAGCTTTTACATTGGTTGAGCTTATAGTAGTTATAACTATATTGGCTGTTTTATGAACTATTGGTTTTATATCATATACTTGATATACAAGCGAAGCTAGAGACTCATCTAGATTAGCTGATATGTGAAATATAAAAAAAGCAATAGATTTAAATGAAATAAATACTTGAAAATTACCTCAAGTTACAAATCCTGTTGAAATCAAAGTTTGAACACAAGTTGTTTTTACTCAATGAACATTTTGATCAGCAACAATTTCAGATTTAAAATGATTAATTAGTCAAAAACCTAAAGATCCTTTAACTAAATTGGATTATTCATATTCTCTTACTTTTGATGGTTCTGAATATGAAATAGGTTGAATTGTTGAAAATGATAAATTATCTTATAGTCCTATATCTCAAGCAAATGCATGAGAATCTCTTACAACTGCATTATTAAGATGAAATTATAACTGACAATTTGTTAAAATTCTTTCTGGTGATGATGTATCTATTTATGCTGCACCTTCTATAACAGTAAGTGATACAAGCGTAGAACAATTAGCAGATTTAGCAGACCAAAATAAATTTGTATATGATGGTTTTTATAATCTACCAGCAAATTTTGCATCAAGTAAATATAATGTAAATGGTTGAAATTCTACAAAATATTTAAATACTGCAGATATAGTTTTATATAATTGAGCACTAAGTGATTTAAATAATGAAACTAATCAATTATGATTACTAACAAAAATGAAAACAGCATATACTGGTACTGATATAG
>CALMDL010000279.1 GCA_937864995.1 uncultured Candidatus Altimarinota bacterium
TTTATCTTCTATTGTTACTTTTACTCTTCATGTATTTCCATATTTATCTACTACTGCTGGATATGTTATTCATGCCTTTAATCATCTTAAATCTAATTTTCAATCATTATTTGAACTAAATTCTAATATTTCTTTATCCCAACTTGGTCTATCACTTTCTCAATCTACATAATAATCTCTATAATTTCAATATCATTTTATTACTTGTAATTTTTTTTCTTCTGTTTCCTTTAGTAATACTTCATTTTCACTAAATTCTAGAGTGATTTTTGGTAATATTGTAGCCTTAATTGTAGCTATATGATCAGTATTTTGATATACATATATTTCTACTTCTCAATTACTTATTCAATCTATATGTAAATTTTCATAAGTTGTAGGATTTCATAAATATGAATATTTATTTGATGTTAATCAAACAATTCATGGTTTAGAAACTTTATATGTATATCATCTATCACTACCATAATTATATGTTTCGCATTTTCATCAAACAATTGTTTCACAAGTTTTTATTACAGGTGGAATAGGATTTGATTTAATATTTAGTATATGAGTAACATAATTTCAAAATTCACTTTTAACATATATTTTTGCAGTTCAAGTCATTTTTGTATCTACTCTTACATTACTTCTTGAACTATCAATTTCAACTACTCATCTATTTGATTCATTATAATAAAATCAATTATTTCTTATTGAAAAATTACATTTTTCTCACTTTATTACTTCACAATTAATTTCAATTGGTGTTGGTATAGGATTTACAGTTATATCGAAAAGTCTTCTATATTTATTGTCTTTATAAATTTTAATTTGAGTTTTTCAAACACTTACTCAATTTATAAATCAGTCATTTTTTCTTGAACTAAGATATGCTATGTTTCTATTTGATTCTCTAAAACTATAATTACTATTATACCGTGAGTCTATTTTATCAGACACATTTAATATAAAAGTATTAATTATTGGTTTTGCCACCAAATTAACCGTATACCTTAAATAACCACTTTTATCTTTTATAATAATTGTTCATGTTCATTCATTATAAGTTTCTAAGCTTATATAATTTCAATTTATACTAAATTCAGAATATTGTAAATTTCAAATCCTACTTATGTTTAAATTTGAAATATATTCTGGAAAATTAATATTTGAACTAAATCAAGAACCAATTTCAATATCATATATTATAGGTTCTGGTCTAGGTTTTACTTTTACAAATATAGTTTTAACTTCTTGTTTCCAATTATCAAAATATCTAACTTCTGTTTCTCAAATATTTTTTCATGTAATATATAAAATACGTTTTGCAGCTGAAAAGTTTGCAATAGAAGTATTTGTAATAGTAGAATTATAATTATATGCTTTCCGAAATGATATCTCACATACTGCTCATAAATATATTTCACAGTAAACTGTATCAGTAATAAGAAGTCAACTTCCATTTTCCTCTTGATCAACTTCTATAATATCTTCTGTATAATTTTCAAGAAAAACTCAATCCTCAAATACTACTATTTTATCTTCTTCTGAGATATATTCTTGTTCTTCTCAAAAATTATTTATCTGAATAAATTCTTCACTTCATGGTAAAAATATTTCATTTTCAACTGATTCTTCTGTATCTTCATTGATATAATCATCGTAAATTATTGAAGTATCATCAATAATCTCAGTTCATGATTGAGATAAAAATAATGAATTTACATCAAAATTTTCATCTACTTCACTTCAAATAGTTTTCTCTTCTCATTCATTATTTATTTCTACATTTCAATCAATTAAATTTCAATTTGAATCATAAATTTTATTTCAAGAAGAGCTATTATAATTCAGATTTCAAATAACATTTTCTGCTATTTTATTACTTGTAATATCAAAATCTCATAAATCATTTATTTGTATAGAACTATCTCAAAAATCAACAACTGAATTTGCAACTTCTATATTTCAAATCTCATCATATCAATTATCT
>CALMDL010000280.1 GCA_937864995.1 uncultured Candidatus Altimarinota bacterium
ATCTTATGATATAAATCTTTAGGCGCACCAACCTTTTTACAAAAAAATAAAAAGTATTTTATAAATCAATTTGATTTTCATGAATCAATTCAAGAAAAATTATTAGTATTCATTTGATATAAAGTATTATATATAAATTTTTGATTTACTATATAATAAAAAATAAAGTAATTATGTCAATATTATTATTATAATAAAAAAACACACTTTTAAAGTGTGTTTTTTTATTATAAACCTTCAAATATTTCATCAACATTTATCTCAGTAGTTGATTCTAATTTTTCTTCAATTAATTGTTTTAATGCTGTCAATTGTGCAAGTGCACTTTCTTTTGTAGCATATTTTTCAATTAATTTATTTGTTCTTTCTAATGCTGTTTTTAATTGTTGCTCATTTAATTTAGATAATTTTTCTCATAATTTTTTAGAATAATTTTCTTTATACTTTTTTATTAAATCTAATTTTTTTTGTTTTAAATTATCTAATGTAGTTAATTTTTCTTCTTTTATTTTTTTAGCCTCTTCTGCTAATTTTTGCTTTTTTTCTTCGATTGCTTTAACTACTTCATCTTTATTAATTGTTGTTTCTTTTGTAACTGAAGTTACATTTTCTTTTAAATTTGAAATATACTCTTCTCTTATTTGTTTTAATGCTTTTAATTTTGTTTTATAAATATCTAAATTACCAGCATATTGACTTCATTTTTCACTTGAAATATATTCTATATCTCAAATATACCCTTTTATTTTTTGATCTATTCTAGCAAAATCTCATTTTAACAATTCACTTTTAAATTCTTCTCTAAATGAATTTAAATATTTTGTAAATTCATCCACAGTAGTCTTTTCAGATGTTGTTGTAATACTAGAAGATACTTCTTCACCTGCATTTACTTGAACACTTATAAGTAACAAAGCAATTAACATAATTGTATTTTTCATTTTATTCATAAGCAATAAAATTAAATATTAAAATGTAATTTTTATAATTACAAACATTATTAAAACATAAATATAAATATATGTCAAATATTTGAATTATTTATTTTATTAAACTATAACTTTCATGTTTTTACCAAAATCACTTTTATTTAAATAAGAAATATATGAAACAATATTATCTTTAAAATATGGTGGAAATTGTCATTGCATTTTTCAAACTATATAGTATCAAATAGCCATAAATCAAGCAAGTCATATATTTTCTGGTAAAGTTATATTTAAAATTTCACCATTATAATAAACTTCTTCAGAACCAAATTTAATACATAATTCCTTTTTATTTGGTACAACTGTAACTGCATGTTTTAATTCTTCAAATGTTTTTATATCTCTTGAAATATTTCTACCAAAAAGTTCTATAAATTTAACATCTATAAGTGGTGCTATTCAAGCAAATTTATTTGGTATTGCAAATAAAAATCAATTATAATTATAAAAATCATTTGGTAAAATATTATCAAGTTTATTTTCTATAAAATCAATTATTTCTAATGGATTTTCATTTGTTTTAGCAAATATCCATCACATATATGTAGATGTATTATATGTATATGGTTCTAGATTTTTTGGTGTAACTATTACATTTTCAACTCATATAATAGAATTTGTTTCATTTTCTTTATTACAAGTAATAAGCTTTACTTTTAAATTTTTGGAAATAGCATATTTAGCAATAATTGGGGCATGTTTACCTCAAGAAGCACTAAAAATAACAACTCAATCTACTCAATTTATATTTATTGATTCTCTATAATTATTTTCATCTGCAAAAACAGCATTTGTATTTTCATATATAATTTTACTAGTATTTTTTGCATTACCTGATCAAATAACTACAGGTTTATTAAATCAAAATTCTCAAAGAGAAAAATCTTTATTTACAGAAAAAAGCTCTAATGCAGACATTACAACTAAATCCAAATTTGGAATATTTTTTTCACTTATATTACTAATTTTATCTAAATATTTAAACATAATATTTTTTTTACAATATATTTGTAATAATTTAATTAAATAACTAAATATTACAAATTAAATAACTAAAAAAAGCTTACTAAATAGTAAGCTTTAATTTTTAAATTCAATTATATTACTTGAACATTAACTGCATTTAAACCTCTTTTCCCTTGTTCAATTTCATATTGAACTTCATCACCTTCTTTAATTTGTCCGTTAACACCAGTTATATGAACAAAATGTTCATCACCTGAAGCATTATCAATAATAAACCCAAAACCTTTAGTATCATTAAAAAATTTTACTTTACCTGTATACATTTGTATAAATTTAAATAATTATAAGGCCCTCATTATACTTGCTTTCAAAAAAAAAGCTAATTAAAAAAAAAAATTGTATTTATAAAACAATAAAAATACTAATTTTTCTCTTATTTAAAATAAAAAATAAAAAAATTTGCAAATGATAAAAATAGTATATAATAGAAATGAGAATAATTCTCATTTCTATTATATAAGTTTAAAATTATGAAAGAACTACATCAAAAAGCTCTAGAAGCTTATACTGAAATGCTTCAAATTCACATTGATACAAAAACTACAGATCTATTATTTCATAAAGAAACTGAAAGTTTTTATGATACTTTATTCGAAGTTGCTCACAAAATATGAGAAAGATATGTTGATTTAGATTGAGAACTAGTTAGTGGTTCCCTATCTAGCAAGAAAAAAAGAGCAAATGAAATCATAGCAAACCTAAAAAGAGAAATAGAAGATTATCAAGCAAATAACGAATTAACTCTATGAACTGATGATTTACTTTGAGGATTAGCTGATGATTTAGAAGATATTGAATGAACTTCAAAAGCATTTTTATAAAAAACAATAAAAAACTCCTTTAAATAAGGAGTTTTTTATTGTTTGACTTTTTTATTATATTATTAATAGTATTATTTTGACATTTTTTTGCATATGTAGTAAAATTTTAAAAGTTATATAAATAATAATTAAATTATGTTTAATAGAATATTTTTACCTACAATATTAGCAATTCTTACATATTGATTTTGGATAAGTCCTGACTTCAAAGAAATATCTGCATGAGTTGCTATTTTTTTATTTTGAATGCTTTTTTTACAACAATGATTTAAAGCATTTACTTGATGAATACTTGAAAAAATATTACAAAAAAGTAATGATAGAATGTGGAAAAGTTTACTTTTTTGATTTAGTGCATCTACATTAATGCAATCTAGTTCTCTAGTTTCTATACTTACTATTTCATTTTTAAGTGCTGAATTAATAACACTTATTCAATGACTTTGAATAATTTTTTGAGCAAATGTTGGTACTACAACATGAGCATGGTTAATTGCTGCATTTGGTATGAAAATAAACATATCAGCTTATGCAATGCCAATGCTTGTTTTTGGTATGATTTTTTCATTTCAAAAAAGTAAAAATTTAAAATGAATTTGATCTATACTAGCATGATTATGATTTTTATTTTTATGAATTCATTATATGAAAGTATGATTTGAATCATTTCAAGCAAGTATAAATTTAATTGAATATGCTATGACATGATTTTTATGAGTACTTGTATTTGTATGAATTGGTATATTAGCAACAATAGTAATGCAATCAAGTCATGCTACAATAATACTTGTAATTGCAGCATTAGCTACAAAACAAGTTACATATGAAAATGCATTAGCACTTGTTATATGAGCAAATATTTGAACTACAATAACTGCAGTTTTATGATCACTTACTTGAAATATAAATTGAAAAAGATTAGCAATTGCTGATGTATTATTTAAAACAATAACTTGAGTTATATTTATAATATTTCTAAATCAAGTTATTTCAGTAATTGATATATTATCAAATATAATATGATTAGAAAATGAAAACTATACTCTAAAATTGGCACTTTTTCATTCAATTTTTAATATAATGTGAGTAATAGTTTTGATACCATTTATAAATAAATTAATAAGTTTAGTAAACAAAATTTTTCCAGATAAAAATAAAAATTTAGATAATTTATATTGAAATATATATCTTAATAATGCAGTTTTTGATTTTCCAGATACAGCATTAATATCATTAATAAAAGAAGTTAAACACCTATATAAAAATACAATTGAAGTATTAATAGAATCAATTTGATTAGATAAAAAAGATATAGAATGAGATTATAATTCTACAGAAGTTATAAAAAAGATAAATATTTTGGACTCTGAAGAAATAGATAAATTATATAATAAAAAAATTAAATTTTTATACTGAGAAATAATTGATTTTGCTACAAAAGCACAAGCTAATAATCCAGAAAAATATGCAAATGATTTCTATAAAATAAGATATGAAAGTAGAAGATTAGTAGAAGTAATAAAATCAATAAAACACTTACAAAAAAATGTAAATAAATATCTAAAATCAACAAATTTAGATATAAAATCACAATATGAAAATATAATAATTGATTTAATAAATACTATTAAATTAATTGATGAATTAAGCAATAAAGATTTAAATGAAGAAAAGCTTAAATTACTTGCAAAAATAGAAATAAATGAAAAAGAAAGAGATATAATAAGTAATTGAATTATTGATTCTTTAATTAGAGAAAATAGAGTAACAAATGAAATGGCTACTTCCCTAATAAATGATTCAAATTATAAAAATCTAGCTTTAAATAATTTATTAGAAATTGCTGAATTTGCATTTAATAATGAAATTTCAGAAGAAATAATAGAAATAAAAAGTAAAAAAAATAAAAAAATTAATAACTGGTTTAATAAAACTTTTTGATTATCTGAAAAGGAAATTGAAAAATCAATAAAAAAATTAAAGAGAAGAAAAACATTTTTAAAAGATAAAATTAAAAAAGAAAAAAACAAAGATGAAATTTTAAAAATAAAAGAAGAATTAAAAAATATAGATTTTATTATTGAAAAATATAAAAGATAAGTTAAATCTTATCTTTTTTTATTTTTCTCTTTGACAAAAAATATTTTTTCTTATTATAAATACACTTTATTGATACTAAGTCCCAATAATATGAATATAGAAAATATACTTAAAGAAAAACAAAATAGAGTTACTCCTGAAAGAATAGCTATTTTTAATTTTCTTAAAACAAAACATATTTTTACATATAATGATATAATGGATAACTTTGAAAATATTTGAAGATCTAGTGTTTTTAGAACTTTAAATCTTTTTTTAAGTCTTTGAATAATTAGAAAAATTGATTTGTGAGACAATATAATGAGTTATGAATTAAATGATAATGAACATCATCATGAACATATGAAGTGTAATATTTGTAATTCTATAATTAGTTTTCATTCAAATGATATATGTAAAAAAATATTTGAAGAAGCAAAAAAATTGTGATTTGAAATAAAATCACATAGTATCTGAGTTGTTGGAACTTGTAAAGATTGTTTAAATTAATAATTAAAATAAAATATGAAAAAATTAATCTTATGAATAATAATAACTATAATATCAATAATTACTTTAATTTGAATTGCATGATTTATTAAATTTAATGTATTAAATGACGATATATATGTTGAAACTAATAGTTGAAATGTAGTTAAATATAATGATATAATAAAAGTTGAAACATCTATTATACCACTCGCTTCAATAGCAAATTATATATGATGAGATTTTGTTCAGGCAAATAGTTTAATTCCTGCTTGAGTTAGTGAACATAATTATGATTTAAAACCAGAGCAAATTGTAGAAATAGAAAAATCAAATTTAATTATTCATTTATGACTTGAGCATATAGATTGATTTTTAGATAAAGCTATAAAAAACAAAGAAGCTTTAATAGTATCAGAATGAATTGAATTAATTAAATGAGTTGAACATATCCATGAAGATAATGAGGATGAAGAAGAACATAAAGAAGAAGAACATATTATTGAAAATGAAAATCATAATGAAAGTGATCCACATATATGGTTAAGTACAAAAAATGCTATAATAATAGCAGAAAAAATAACTAAAAAACTAAGTGAAATAAACCCTGATAATAAAGCATATTTTGAAAATAATTTAAATATTTTTCAAAATGAAATTGAAACAATAAAAAATGATTTTAAATTAAAAAATGAAAATAAAAAAATAAAAGAATTTATAATATTTCACGATGCTTATAATTATTTATTTGATGACTTGTGAATTGATTCAAACAAAAAAATAGTATTTCAAAAAAATGTTTTAAGTGATCCAAATAGTAATGAAATGAAAGAATTAATAGATGAAATAAAATTACACTGAGTAAATATTTCATTTAGAGAGCCTCAATTAAATGATTCAAATTTACAAAAACTATCTATTGAATATAATTTAAAAGTTGAAATACTAGACCCTGTTTGAAATAATATTAGTAAAAATTGATATATTGAAAATTTAAAAGCTAACTTAGCTTCTTTAGAAAAAATCTATGAATAATAAAGATAAGGTTAATCCCCTGGTAGAAATATTAAAATTAGAAAATGTAAGTTTATCTTATGATAACAAAAAAACTTATGTCTTAAAAGACATAAGTTTTTGAGTGTTATCTTGAGAAATATTGAGTATAATATGAATAAATTGAAGCTGAAAATCTACTCTTTTAAAAGTAATTGCTTGAATACAAAAAATAGATAGTTGAAAAATAATTAAAAATTATAAAAAACTTTCTTATGTACCTCAAAAAATAAGTTTGGATAAAACATTTCCTATTTTGGTATCAGAATTTATAAAAATATATAATCCAAAAACAACAAAAGAAAATATAATCTCTTATCTAAAAAAGTTTAATAGTGTAAACTTATTTGAAAAAAATATAAGTTCTCTAAGTGGTTGAGAATTTCAAAAAGTACTTATTATTTCAGCTTTACTAAATAAACCTGACTTGATTTTACTTGATGAACCAACTGCTTGAATTGATATAATTTGAGAAGAAATTTTTTATGAAATAATAAAAGAAGTAAAAGTTATTTTCCCTAAAATAGCTATCATACTTGTTTCTCACAATATAAAACTAGTATATAAAAATAGTGACAAAGTTATTTGCTTGCATGAAAATAATTTTTGTTGTCATTGAAGTCCACTTGAAGTTTCAGCAAATAAAATAACAGAAAGTATTTTTGGTAAATATACTCTACCTTATAAACACAACCCTCACGATAAAACTAATCATAATAAATAAATATGTTTGAAATATTACAATACAATTTTTTTCAAAATGCTCTATTATCTTGAATAATTATATCACTAATAGCCTCTATTTTGTGAGTTTTTATAGTGATGAGAAAAGAAGCAAATATAACTCATAGTATAGCAAATTTTTTATTTTTATGAGTTGCTGTTTCCCTACTTATGAACAAAAATTATTATTTATTTGCATTTATATTTGCTATAATTTGAAGCTTTTTAATTTATTTTATAGAAAAAACAAAATATATAACTAGTGAATCAACAAAAGAAATAATTTCACAAGCTTGAATTGCTGGAGGTATTTTTACACTTTGATTTATTTGAAATCTGACTCTAGATATAAATAATTTTTTATTTTGAAATATACTTTTTATAAATAAATCCGATTTAATTATTTTAAGTATTTTTGCAGTTATAATATATATACTATTTTTTATATTTAAAGACAAGTTTTTAAGCATAATAATAAACGAAGATATAGCAAAATCTATGTGAATAAATACATCAATTTACAACATATCTTTTCTTATAATACTATCACTATTTATAGCTATAAGTATAAAAATGTTTTGAATAATGCTTATTTGAGCTTTTTTAATAATACCAGTTAATACAGCAAAAATAGTAGCAAACAGCTTAAAAAAAGTATTTATATGTTCTCTAATTTTTTCTATACTAAGTGTAATAATATGACTTTTTTCTTCATATTTTTTATGAACATCTAGCTCTGCAACAATAGTTTTGATATTAATAATATTTTTTATAATCGCGCTGATAAATAAAAGAATAAGAAATTAAAATTTCTTATTCTTTTATTTTGACATAAGTATATTTATATTTTATAATACAATTAGCTAATTTTTATATCGGAGGAAAAAATGAGCTGGGAAAAAATGGTACATAAGCCCAATGGTGCTTATGTAAAACTCAAGGTTGGTCATGGAAACAAGATCTATCTTGACGGATCTGATACCGGCTACAAAGTTGGTGGTGATGGAAAAATCTATACCAATTCTGGAAGCTTTGTTTCAAAAGCAACAGTCGAGGAATTTTGCAAGTCTCAAGGCTTGATAAAGTGATTCAACTGAAAGAAAAAACTCGCACATGTGCGAGTTTTTTATTATTTAACACTGAAATGCATCATCATACCTGAAAATAAATGTTCTGATATGTGACAATGAGCCATCCATTCTCAAGGATTACTCATATCAGCCAATATCTCTATATTTTCTCATGTTTTTATTAAAACAGTATCTTTCCAAACAAGATTTGTTTGTTTTTCTCCATTTCTTTCTAATACTAAAAATCTTTGTCCGTGAAGATGAAAAGGATGTTGCATAGGATGAGCTCAATCTTTTTTATTTTCAATACGAATTTTTACAATATCACCTTTTTTAAATTGCCAATTTATATCCATATTTTCTTTTTTTGTGTCCTCATCAATTATCTTCCACTCATAATTTAGTGAAGTTGATTCTTTATTCATCATTGGCATATTATCATCCCATTCAATTTCATCATTATCTCACATCATATGTCATCACATCATTCACATATCACTTTCATCAATTCATCATTTTTTACCAACATTTCATAATTCTAGAGTTAAATTTTTATCAACTTCTTTTGAAAAATATTGTCTATAATTTTCTATATCTTTTTTTACAACTTCATTTATATTTAAAGTTTCAAATTTATCTTTAAATGATATATCTACTTTTTCACTAGAAACATTAACTTTTCATAAAATTATATCTTCATCTGGTGTTGAATTTAATATCTCAAAAATTCATGATTTTGGAGAATATAAATCAACAATATATCTTTCTCAAGGAGAAATAATTAAATTATCTATAAAACTTTCTTCTTCATATTTTCAAATATCACTTCAAATTAATTTCATTTTAATTCAAGGAATTTTTAAATTAAAAACTCTTGTATTAGCTGTATCAGTTATATAAGCTCTAACAACTTCACCAGACTTCATATTAAATTCATAATCAGAACTACCATTTACAAACATAGTATTTCAAAATCTTCACATGAGTACATAATTTGTAAAATCTTTATAAAATGGTTTTACTTTATCTCAATTTAATAAAATATCATCTAATATAATTGGTCCTTCACGATTTACAAAGTTATTAGAATCCTCTCAAATCGGTTCTACTATATAATTTCAATAAAGTCATAATTCTTGTTGTATATCCTCTCTTAAATGTGGATGGTACCAAAAAACTCACTCATCTGGGAAACTAAGTTCATATGTAAAACTACTTCCATATTTTATAGGATCTTGTTTTCACATCATATCTTTTACAACTCAATCAAACATATCACTAAGTCTTAACCCATGAGAATGCAAAGTTGTTTCTAGGTCAGGAACTTTATTTACAATAGTGATTTTAGCTTTTGTTCAAACTTTTGCTTTTATTATTGGACCAGGAATACTACCATTATAAGAAAGCATTTCTACCTCTTTATTTCAAATCATTTTTTTAACTTTAACTATTTCAATTGTATAATTATCCCCTTCTTTTAAATTAACTATTTCTTGCTTTTTTTCTACAATAGCTTCTATATTTT
>CALMDL010000281.1 GCA_937864995.1 uncultured Candidatus Altimarinota bacterium
TGATATAAAAAAAATAGAGCTAATAAATAATGAGTCCGACTTATTGAAAATATGGAGTAATGATAAATTTAAAAATCCATGTTTAAACTATGAAATCCCCTATTACTTGGCATATACATATTATCAATATAAAAATGACCCTATTTCTTCTGCAAAATATTATAAAATAGCTAGTGCAAATACTGATTCATTAGAGTGATCAAAAACAATGGCAGCTATAATGCAATGAAAATGATGAGATAGAGAGAAATCATTTTTTATGTTTTTAAGTTTAGCAAGTTTTATAGAACCTGACAATGAAATATGTGGAATATTTTCTAAAGAATTGGAAAATATTTGAATCAACTTATTTATAAGAAAAAATATCAATTTAAATTGAGAATTAATCAAAAGCTTAAATGAAATAAGAGAAAAAACTTTTTGAAAAAATATAAGACTAGGAGATGTAAATGAAGAAACAAAATGTTCAAATTACATAAATAAGTCTATTCGTGAATTAAATTTAGAATATATTGAAATTGCAAATAATAAATATTTTAATGATAAAAAAATTAACTCAAAAAATGCAAAACAACTCTTTAACGAATGATATATAAATTACCTACCAATTGATTTTCAACAAAATGATGATTATTGAGTAATATATATTTATAATGAAAGAACTTGAAATTATGATTATGATGTTTGAATTTATTAAAAATAAGCTTTAAAGCTTATTTTTTTAATAACAAAAATTGATATTTTATTTATTTTAAATATAATCCCTGCCGTAAAAAAAATTTATTTATTTTATATAACAAGATATATGAAAATTACAAGAAATAACTTAGAAAAATCGATTGTTGAATTAATAGTTGAAGAATCTATTGAAAATATTGCAAAAGCTAAAACAAAAGCAATTAAACATTTACAAAAAAATGCTGAAATTAAAGGTTTTAGAAAATGAAGTAATATACCTGAAAATGTAGTAGTAAAACATTTTTGAGAAGAATATATTAATAGAATGGCAGTTGATTTTTCAATTGATTCATTATATAGAGAATCGTTAAAAAAAGAAGGATTAATTCCAGTAGCGCAATGAGAAATAAAAGAAATAATAAATGAAAATCCTCTTACAATTAGAATTCATATAGAAGTTCTTCCTACTGTTGAAATAAAAAATGATTATAAAAAAATATCTTTAAAAAAGAAAGAAATATCAGTTAGTGATGAAGAAATTAATAACTCTTTATCTGATATAGAAAAAAGATTTACAAAATTTGTAAAAGAAGAAAACACTGAATATAAAGCATGTTTATGAGATAGAACTAGTATAGATACTCAGTGATATGAAAATGGAAAATTACTAGATAATACTTCTATGAAAAATTACCCTTTAGTTCTTGGTTCAAATTTACTTGTTCCTTGATTTGAAGAAAAAATTGTTTGAGCTAAAACTTGAGAAACTCTTGAATTCCCTGTTGTTTTCCCAAAAGATTATCATAATAATGATTTTGCTTGAAAAGAAACAACTTTTAAAGTAACTGTGAACTCTATTGAAAAAGCAGTAAAACCTGAATTTACTCCTGAATTTATTGAACAATTGAGAGGTAAAAAACTTGATTTAAATCAATTTAAAGATTTAATAAAAGAAGAAATTAGAGATGTAAAAGATAGTAATGCTAGATTAGAAGAAGAAAGTGAATTAGTTGAAGAATTATTAAAAATAAGTAGTGTTGATATTTGAGAAAACTTACTTAAAAATCAAATTGAAAAAGT
>CALMDL010000282.1 GCA_937864995.1 uncultured Candidatus Altimarinota bacterium
ATATACTCCCACTCGATTAAAAAAATACAATTTCCGAAAGACTCAATATAATGGAATATAATTAATTTGGGTTACTGGAAACCACACGCGAAAAAAATTAATTATACTCATTTTTTGTTTTTATTGGAAGTTCTCTTTTATAAAAGAAGGACTTGCTATATTTGCGGTTCTTTTTTTAATTGTTTTAATTTTTTATATAAAAAAAATGTCAGAATTAGATAAAAAAATAGATGCAATGGATACTAATACAAAAATCAGATTTTCTGATTTAGGTTTATCAGACAAAATGCTAGCAAAAATTACAGCAAAAGGTTATGAATATCCAAGTGCAATTCAATCATGAGTTATACCATTACTTTTAAATGGTAATAAAGATATTATAGGGCAAGCACAAACTGGTACTGGTAAAACTGCTGCTTTTGCAATTCCTGTTTTAGAAAGAATTGATGCTCATTCTAGAGATATTCAAACACTTATTTTAACTCCTACTAGAGAGTTAGCTATTCAAGTTGCAGAAGAAATTAAATCATTTGCTGATTCAGGAATAAAAATTCAATTGCTTTATTGAGGGCAAAATATTAGAGATGAATTATCAGGTTTAAGAGCAGGACCACAAATAGTTGTAGGTACTCCAGGTAGAGTTATAGACCATTTAACAAAAAGATGAACTTTAAATATAGATAAAATTAAATATTTTATTTTAGATGAAGCTGATGAAATGTTAAATATTGGTTTTAAAGAAGAAATAGAAGAAATAATTACATATACTCCAAAAGATAAAAAAGTTTTACTTTTTTCTGCTACAATGCCTAGATGAATTCAAGATATAGTTCATAAATATATCAAAGATCATGATAAAGTTAGTATTGAAAGAAAAGAATTAACAAATTCTAATATAGAACAAAAATGTTATAAAATCAATGAAAGAGATAAATTTGAAGCTCTTTGTAGAGTAATAGAAGTAGAATTTGATTTTTATTGAATACTTTTTTGTAGAACAAAAGCAGATGTTGATGAAGTTGCTGCAAAATTAATGAGTAGATGATACAAAGTAGAATGAATTCATGGTGATATAGAACAAAAAATGAGAGAAAAAACTCTTGCTAGATTTAAAAATGGTTCTATAAAAATCCTTGTTGCTACTGATGTTGCTGCTAGATGAATTGATGTAAATAACTTAACACATGTAGTTAATTACTCACTTCCAGATAATCCAGAAACATATACACATAGAATTGGTAGAACTGGTAGAGCATGAAATAAATGAGAAGCTATTTCATTTGTATCAAGAAAAGATTCTAGAATGTTATCTTGGATTGAAACTGCTATTAAATCAAAAATTAAAGTAGAAAAATTACCAGAAGTTTCTGATGTAATTGAATTTAAGAAAAAAAGATTAATAGATAATACAAGAGAATTATTAAAAGATAAAGAAGAATTACATTATATTGATTTAGCAAAAGATTTACTTGATTTAGGAAATCCTCCTGAAGAAATAATTGCAGCTATATTAAAAGAAGGTTACTGAAAAGAATTTTCTACAACTCATTATAGTGAATTAAGAGAAGATAGTTTTTCTTCTGATAGTAGATGAGAAAGAGGTGATAGATGAGAGAGAGGTGAAAGAGGTTTTGCACCAGTTCCAGGTCAAAGAAGATTATTTGTTGCTAAATGAAAACTTGATTGATTTTCACCAGGTTCATTAATTCAATTTATTGAAAGAGAAGCAGGATGTAAATTATGAGATGTAGGTAATATAGATATAATGAGAGAATTTTCTTTTATAAATTTAAGTGATGAAGATTCATCATTTGTACTTAAAAAATTTAAAGAATTAAATACTCAAAAACCACTTATCGTTGAAGCAAAAAGAGATTGAGCATCAAGTTCATCTTCTAGTTCAGGATGATATAGATGAGGTTCTTCTAGTAGAGGAGGTTCAAGAGGATGATATAGATGAGGTTCTTCTTCTAGATCAAGTTCATCAAGATGAGGTTTCAAAAAAAGAGACTAATTTAAAATATTAAAAAAAAGATTGCATTTGCAATCTTTTTTTAGTCTCTAACAACTTTAAATATTATATTATCAGTAATTTTTGATATATTATCAATAAAAAATGGTTTAGTTTCTATTTTTACGTTACTTATTTTACTATTATTTAATAGTATTTTTTCAGCTTCTTCTTTATCCATTCAAGCTACAATAGTTTTTAGTCTTTCTACATAACTATTTGTTTTGCTTAAAAAATTATGAATAAAAAGAACTTCAACTTGAGCTGTTGCTTTTATAGAATAAGGATAATTTTCAGTCCAAAGTATATTTGCAATTCTAAGAGATGAAGAATTTATTTCCAATATTTCTTCTACATCTTCAATTATATTATTGCTTATATCATTTCTCATTTTACTTATAAGAAGCTCTTTATTGTATGAATATGTTGATATTTTTATTGTCGCTCATAATTCAAACTTTTCAGTTTCTTGACCTGGTTTTAAGTTTTCAAGTCAAAAAATTTCAAAATTAGAAAATTTAATAATATCATCTATTCATAAAATTTCAAACTCTACATTATTTATTTTATTTGATTCGTTTATATCATTTTTAATTTGTTTTAATGCTTCAGTTTCAATTTTTCATCTAAGTAACAATTTAGCATTTTCTATATCTTCTGTTGTTAATATTTTTGTATAGTTATCATTTGCTCATTTAAAATCAGTAATTGATATAGCATATATTTTATCTTTATCTTCTTTTAATCATGGTAGTGTTAAAATAGTTCAAGATCAAATATTTGCTTTACTACCAGAAATTTTTCAAGTATTATCATGACTTCTAGATATTGCATAAGCATCTATTTTACCAGGAATAACCTCTCAACTTCAGCTTACACTACTAGCTGGTATTGTAACATCTCATTCTATTAAAAATGTAACTCATGATGCACTTTCAACTCTTGTGTTTTCTCTTAAATCTATTTCATCACTAAATTTATTGTATAGAGTTATTTTTCATCTTGAATTTGAAACTGTTTTTTCAGAAATTCCAGATGTTCAAAATTTTTCATTTATTGAAACTACTTTTTCTATTTTTTTAAGTTTTATTGTGTTTTCATCAAGTACATATTCATCTTCTTTCATTTCTGTAAAAACGAAATTTTTTGCTTTTGTTTTTACTTCAATTTCAGGACTTATATATATATATGTTTTATTTACTGCAAAATAAAATATAAATATTAAAAGAAATAAAGAGAAAAATATAAAAGTTATAAAATATCATATTTTTCAATTTCAATACCTTTTATTATATCTAGATAAAACATTGTCATGATTTTTTTGTAAAAATACATCTTTTATTTCTCTAAAATAATTTTTAAATGTGTATAAGAAATACTCTAAAAAAGTATAATTATATTCTACTAAATCAGGATTATCTGTTATAGAATATTTTATACCTAAATTTTTTCATATTTTTTTAGCAGTTTTATCATTTGTTATTATAATTAGTTCTCTTTTTGCTGCTTTTGTTTTTATTATTTTTAAAGAAGTATAATTATGTAAAACAGGATGACCAAAAGGAAACTCTATAATTAGCTCTTTTTCAGTGTTGTTTTTTATTTTTATAATTATATCTACGATAGAATCATTTTTGTGTATTTTTATCATGGAACTTTTTTTATTTTTAACTATATAGAGAATATATAAATAACATTATTTTTCAAGTAAATATTTTCTTTACAAAACTTTTATTATAACTAAAATCATAACATATTTAAAAACTAAATAAATTATTTTGATAGAAATTGAAAACATTATTGAATTACTTGAAAAATCTATAAAAGAAAACTGAGAAAATTCTCTAACTTCTTGAGAAATAATAGCTGATGGTTATGATTCTGTTGTTGATGATTATAGAAATATATTAAATAATTCAAAAGATTGGCTTACATCTTATCAATCTAGATTAATTAATGAAACTCAAATTAATAATTTAAAAGTAAAATATACAAATATATCAGGTTATTTTATAGAAATACCTAAATCTCAAACTTCAAAAATTCCAGATACATTTATCCATAAACAAACTTTGGTTAATGCTTCTAGATATATAACTATTGAATTAAAAGAATTTGAACAAAAATTTTTGGAAGCACAAAATGAAAAAGCACTAAGAGAATATGAAATTTTTCTTGATATAAGAGAAAAAATTTTGGGTAATTATTCTAATATTAAAAAATGATCAGACTTATCAGCAAATATAGATTTTATATCTTCTTTATCACAAGTTGCATATGAGAATAACTATGTTAAACCAAATATAGTTAATAGTTATGATTTAAATATAGTTTCTTGAAGACATCCTATAATTGAAAAAAAATCTATTGATTTTATAAGTAATAATTTGGATTTAAATAATAATAAATTTATACATATTATTACTGGTCCAAATATGTGATGAAAATCAACATTTTTGAGACAAAATGCACTTATAATATTACTTGCTCATATAGGTAGTTATGTACCTGCTAAATCAGCAAATATTCCTATTACTGACAAAATATTTTCTAGAATATGAGCAAATGATAATTTATTTTTAGGTCAATCTACTTTTATGGTAGAGATGCAAGAAGTTGCAAACATATTAAATAATTCTACAAAAAATAGTTTTGTAATAATTGATGAAGTATGAAGATGAACAAGTACATATGATGGTATGAGTTTAGCTTGGGCTATATTAAAAGAAAATCATGATAACATAAAAGCAAAAACTCTTTTTGCAACTCATTATCATGAATTAATTGATGAATCAAAAAACCTAAGCTGAGTTTCAAATTTTTCTGTTGCAGTTTGAGAAAATGAAGAAAATCTAGTTTTTCTTAGAAAAATAATCCCAGGATGAATTAAGAAATCATTTTGACTTGAAGTTGCAAAAATTGCTTGATTGTCTAACTCAACTATTACAGAAGCAAAGAAAATGCTTAAAAAATTGGAAATAGAGCATAACAGAGTATTTTGATGACAACTTACTTTATGAACTGAGCCTATAGTTGAATATATAGAAAAAGAAGTATTTTGTGTAAGTGAAGTAGAACAAGAATTAAAAAAATTGGATATAAATAATCTAACACCAATAGAAGCTTTAAGTAAATTAAATGAATTGAAATGAAAAATAAAATAATAATAATGCATGATACATTTTTGTATAAATGAGGTTGAGAAAGGTTAATTCTTATGATGGCAAAAGCATTAAATGCTGATTTAGCATCATGATTTTTTAGTAAGGGGAGTTTTAATTTAAGAAAAGAATGATTTAAGTGAAAAATGATAAGTGTTTCAAGTGAAATATTTAAAAAGTGATTTAGACACATAAAATTGAAATTTGCTTTTTTGTTTAAAACTGGTTTTTTAAAAAAATATGATACTGTTATTTTTTCTTGAGATAGTATAAGTGCAGTTAGAAATTGTAATAAAAATCAGAAAAAAGTATATTATTGTCATACTCCACCTAGATATATTTATGATTTACATGATTTATATCTTAAAAAAGTACCATATTTTTTGAAAACTGCTTTCAAAGTCTTTAGTTTTGTTTTTAAAAAAATGTATGAAAGAGATGTTAAAAAAATGGATTTAATTTTAACAAATTCTATAAATACTCAAAAAAGAATAAAAAAATTTCTTTGACTTGATAGTGTTGTATTGTATCCACCTGTAAATTTAGAAGAATTTAAATATATAGAAACAAGTGATTATTATTTATCATTTGCTAGATTATCTGATGCAAAAAGGGTAGATAAAATAGTTGAAGCATTTAAACAAATGCCTGATAAAAAATTACTTGTAATTTATTGAGAAAATGATCCTCAAAAACAAAAAATATTTACTATTGCAAGTTGATATAATAATATAAATTTTAAAACTCTTCCTTGAAATAGAGGTTTTACAGATTATGTTGGTAAATGTATAGCAACTATTTATATACCTATTGATGAAGATTTTGGTATGAGTCCAGTTGAAAGTATGTCTGCATGAAAACCTGTATTATGAGTTGATGATTGATGATTAAAAGAAACAATTATTGATGGTAAAACTTGATATTTGATTCCAAAAGAAGCAAATATACAAGATATAATTGATTCAGTAAATAAATTAACAGTAGAATCTTGTATAGAAATGAAAGATGATTGTATCGAAAGAGCTAAAGATTTTTCTCTTGTGCAATTTGAAAAAAAATTAAAAGAATATGTTTAAAAACATATTCTTTTAATTTTTTTTCAAAAAAAGAGACTTTTAAGTCTCTTTTAATATTTATTAACTCATTGCTGCAATAGCATCTCTTTCAGTATCAACAGTTGGAACAATAGTTGTAATACCTACAAGTTCTAATATATCTTTTACTCCATCAGAACAATTTGATATTTGCATTTGACCATCATTATCTTCAATATTTGAAAATACATCAGCAATATAACCAATTGATTTTGAGTTTAGATATTTTAATCCAGACATATTTAAAATGATTTTTTTTCATGAAAAATCACCAATTGCATCATAAATACTTTTAAATGTTTTATCTGCATTTGTCTCATCTAATTCTCAAGAAAATTCAAAAATGATAATACCATTTTCTTCTTTTTTATTTACTTCTATTAATGTTTCCATAAAATGTTTTTAAGTTATTTTATTAAATTTATATATTTATTATAATACAAAAAATTATTTAAATCAAATTTTAACACATTTTTTTCTTGATATGATTAAAAAATATACCATAGATAATATTAAATCACTAGATTTACCTATAAAAAAACCTTGTATTATATTCCTAAAATGAGATTTATGAGCAGGTAAAACTACTATTAGTAAGCATATTTTAAATAATTTGATATGAATAACTCAAGATATTATATCACCAACTTACACATATTACAATAAATATGATGATAATTTTCATTTTGATTTATATAGACTTACAAATTATGATGAATTTTTTGCTATATGATGAGAAGATATAATGGATAATAATACTTGAATTATAATTGTAGAGTGGCCAGAAATAATAGAACCTTATTATAAAGCTGATTTTGTTATAAATATTAAAAAAACAGAAAATGAAAATGAAAGGGAACTTGAAATAATTACAAAATAAAAAACAAATCCGAACTCTAAAAAGTTCGGATTTGTTTTTTATTTTCTTTTTAATACAACACTAAATGTTTTTAAAATTATTTTTAAATCAAGTAGCATACTCCAATTTTCTATATAAAATATATCAAGTTCTGCTTCTTTTTTAAAATCATTATCATCTCTACCATTTACTTGTGCCATTCATGTAATTCAAGGTTTTATTGTAAGTAATCTTTTTTGGTCTATACTATATTTTTCTACTTCTCTTGGTTGGTGTGGTCTTGGTCAAACAAGACTCATGTTTCAAATAATTAGATTAAAAAATTGAGGTATTTCATCAATAGAATATTTTTCTATAAATGTTCAAATTTTTGTTTTTCTAGGATCATCTTTTATTTTATATAATGGTCCATTTCTAGTTGAACTTTTTTCAATTAATTCTTTTTCTAAAAGTAGTGCTTCATCGTCTTTTTTTAGCTTAGAATAAGCATCTTTTATACAATATTCCCATTTCATATATCTGAATTTGTATAAATTAAATTTTTTTCATCATTGTCCAATTCTTTTATTTTTATAAAAAATTGGTCCACTAGGATCTTCTATTTTTATCATTATTCAAACTATAATTAAAACAGGAGAAAAAATGATTACTCATATAATTCATGCAATAAAATCAAATAATCTTTTAAAGATTTTTGCCCAATTATCAAGGGAAGTGTTATTTATTTCTATTACGGGAATTTTATTTATAAGTGATAGAGTTGTGTTTGTTTTAGTAACATCAAATGAATTTGTTATATATCTATATCTTATACCAAATATTCTTGTTAACTCCCAAAGTTCATGTAAATCTTTTTTGTTATAGTCACTATCAATATATAAAACTTCATCACATTTTTTCTTTTCAAATAAAGTTTTAATTTTTTCTAAATTTCATTTATATCTTATATCTTGATTTTCTAATTTTTCTTTATTAGAATATCCTATTATTTTGTAAATTTTTGATTCATTTATATCTTCTACAATTTCAATTATTCTTTCACTAGATTTATTTGTAATTAAAAGTAATTTCTTTTTTGATAAAATTCATTTTTTTAATAAAAAATATTCTAAATTATTTAAAAATACTCTTTCTAATATTACTGCAAAAGTTCATATCGTAAATGTATAAAAAATGATAAGTCTAGGTATATCTGTATTATAAATAATTCATTTTCAAAGAAATATGAAAAATGAAAAAAATACCATAGTATAAAAAGAATACCTAATTATTTGAAAAAATTCTTGAATTTTAGATGATGTAAGTTTTATTAGATATAATCAATGAGTTGCCAATATAAAAATGTATAACAAACTTCAAAATATAGCAAAGTTAAACAATGCTTCATTTGTTATTGTTTTTACAGGTAAATTTAGCCATGGTAAAAAATCAGGAACAAGTCTAAGCTCCCTAGATATATAAAAACTTGAAAAAATAATTAAAAAATCAAGTGGTAGTCTAATTGCACCAAATATAATATCGTGTTTTTTCATAAGCATTTGGAAAATTAATTTTGTAGTATTTTACTTTTTTGTTTTTATTTTGCAAATTGTATGTATTTTATTAAAATATACTCAAATTATATATTAAAAATTAAATATGAAAATCGCAGTAAAAACTATTTATACAGATATTTCTTTATTATATAAAAATTTATTACATTGGAATATATCTAAAGTTATTATATTTTTATGGTGAATTTTATTATGAGTAGTTGCAATAATACCTTTTGCAATATTGTTTTATATTTATTCATTTTCATCTTGAGTTCCTTTTGGAGATTTTACAAATTCACTTTTAAATAGCGTTTATATGACTGATTTATTGTGAAATTTTATATATGTATTATCTCTATGAGCATATACTCTTAGTTACTTTTTTACATTTATATTATTTATAAAATTAAGTAATTGATATTTAGAATGAAATAAAATTGAATTTATTAAAAATGAATATTTAAATTATAAATTATATTTTAGATATTTAAAATTAACACTTTTAAATTTAATTATTTTTTTGGTTCCAGTATTGTTATTTATATTGATTTTAAGTATTTCTATAATTGCATTATGATGAATTGAAGAGGTTTCTCTTATGGTTGTTTCTAGTAGAACAAATGCATTTTCAGTATTGTCACTTATTTTATTTGTGATATTGCTTATAAAATTATATTATCTTTTTTATAGATTTGTTTTTTCTTATTTTTTATTATTAGAAGAAAATGAAAAATCTACTTCTATAGTATGATTACTTAAAAAATCATTTCATAAAACTATATGATTTAAAAAATTTATTGTTTTTACTATTTCTTTAATTTTAGTTTGATTAGCATATTTACCATTTTCAATAATTTCTACATATATAAATTGAAATTATAGTGATTTAGAAGGTTATTATTGATATTTAAGTTTAAAAGAAGAAGATAGAGCTACTTTAAAAGGTATAAATACATATTATTATGAATGATTAGAAGAAAAATATGCTTGAAAAGATATAACAAATATCGAATCAATGCAAACTAGATATTATATTTTTTCAATATTATATAAAATATTTGAATTTATATTTATATTTGGTGTTTATACTATGTTTTTGACTTCATTTTATAAAAGAAATATTTTTACAGATGAAGTAAATTTAGAACAAAAGTCATAAAAATTACAATTATAAAAAAATAAAAGAGACCGGTCTCTTTTATTTTAAAAAAATTACCGGTTTTATTAATATATTTTGAAATGAAAATACTAGTATTTTGAGATGTTTATGGTAGAGTTTGAAGAGATTGATTAAGAAAAGAATTACCATGACTTATAAAAAAATATAATCCAGATTTTGTAATTGCAAATGTAGATAATGTAAGCTCTTGAAGATGAGCAATAGAAAAACATATTGTTGAATTGGAAAAAATATGAGTTGATATAATGACTTCAGGTGATCATATTTTTGATAATTTTGAAAAAATCAAAGATTATTTATGAAAAAAAGATTCTCGCCTTGTAAGATGTGCAAATTTTTATGAGCAAGATTTAGTTTGAAAAGGGTATAAGATATTTGAAAAAAATGGTAAAAAACTTTTAGTTATTCATTTACAATGAGAAGTTTTTATGACACATAAAGTTACAAATCCATTTTTAAAAGCAAGGGAAATAATTGATGAATTTAAATGAGAAAACTTAGATTGAATAATCTTAGATTTTCACAATGAGGCAACAGCAGAAGCATATTGATTGGCTTATTATTTAGATTGAGATATAAGTTTTATGTTTGGTACTCATACTCATGTACAAACAAATGATGATATAATACTTAAAAAATGAACTTGATTTATAAGTGATGTAGGTATGAATTGACCACTTTATTCTATAATTTGAGCTGATTATGAAAGTGTAAAACCTAGATTTTTAAGCTGAATAAGTAAATGAAAAATAGAGCAATCACTTGATGATACATATCTTGTATCAGGTGTTTATGTAGAAATTTGAAATGATAAAAAATGTGAAAAAATAGAGAAAATTAGAATTATTAAACAATAAAAAGTATAAAAAGCAAAAAAATAATTTGCTTTTTTATTTTTGTTAAATAATATATTAACATATAATAATATATTAATATATAGAAAATGAATGAAATGATAAAAAGAGTTTCAGAAATATCTGAACTAATGAAAAGTTTTTCAAATAAAGATAAATTGGCAATTTTATGTTTTTTATGAAATGAAGAAAAAAATGTATCTCAAATCATGACTTGTACAAATATTTCACAATCTCAAATTTCACAATATTTATGAAAAATGAAATTGGAATGAATACTTGATTCTGAAAAAAAATGAAAAGAAGTTTTTTATAGGATTTCTGATCCAAAAGTTTTGGAGCTTATATGATCTATGAAAATAATATTTAATAAATAAACAAAATGAAAAAATTAATTATATTTTTATTTTTTACTATTTTTTTATTTTCTTGTTGAAAAGAAAGTGATTTAGAAGTAAAAAAATATTTTTGAACTGGAAGTGTTTTTTCATGAAGTATAGATAATTTTAATACTCATGTCTGATATTTAGAATGAAAAGATACAACAAATTTATCTACAAAAGTTTGATGAAAAGTTACAAATATTTTTGTAAGAGAATGAGATTATGTAAATGCTTGAGATTTGCTTTTGACTCTAGATTCTATGGAAGCAAAAGTTTGATATAATACTTCTTCAAGTATTGTTTCAACTTTGTCTGAAATGAAAAACACAACAGCTTCAATGTTTGATTCTCAAATTAAAGAAATGCAAGAAAAAATAAATCAAACAGATTTATGAAAAAATTGAGTTTATACATG
>CALMDL010000283.1 GCA_937864995.1 uncultured Candidatus Altimarinota bacterium
CGATGTAGAGAATTGCTTCGAGAATTAGGGTGATCATATTCTTATTTTTTAGAATATGAACATCTTTTGCTGCAACAAATACTTGGGAAATGGATTTATCTACTGATTATACTTTATCAAATTCTGCTAGTTTTGAATTTAATTCTAGTATTGCTAATCTCAATCAAACTACACTTAGTCATGAGTGAAGAATAACTAATGCTACTACTTATAACTGAGCATATGATGTTGTAGTTGATTGAAATTATGCTTATATGACAAACTATATGAGAGATAGTGTTACTATTTTGGATATAACTAATCCATCAACTCCTACTTTTGTTTCTCAATTAATTAATAACAATTGAACTATTAGATTAGATTGAGCAGCAGGTATAGTAAAAGATTGAGATTATCTTTATGTTGCTTCAAATGTATCAGATGCACTTCAAATTATAAATGTAACAAATCCAGCTATACCAACTGCAGCATGACAACTTGTTAATGCTACTACATTAAACTGAGCTAGATGAATAGCAAAATCATGAAATTATGTTTATATTACATGTGATACTTATGATGCATTACAAATTATAAATGTAACAAATGTTGCTGCTCCAACTATTACTTGAACATATAGAAATGCTGCAAACTGAAATCTAAACTGAGCTAGAGATATAAAAGTAGTTTGAAATTATGCATATATATCAAATTATGATAGAGATTCACTGGCTATTATGAATATATCTAATCCAGCAACTCCTACTTTAGCTTGACAATTACAAGATGCTACAAATTTAAATTGAGCACATCAAGTAGAAATAAGTTGAAATTATGCTTATGTTTCTGCTTATTTAAATAACTCAGTTAGAGTTATAAATATATCTAATCCAGCAACACCAACAGCTGTTACAAATATAAGTTGATGAAGTTATAGTTTAACAAATCCAAGAGATTTACTTATTGATGGAAATAAATTATTTATAACTTCTTTTTGATTAGATGCTGTAAATGTAGTTAATATTACTAATCCAGCAGCACCAGTTTATATCACAAAAATACTTCATAATGCTGCAAATCCACTTCTTGATTGAGTTGATGGTATTTTTAAAGTAGGTAATTATATCTATACTGCAGTTTATAATAGTGATGCACTTGAAATTTTGAGATTTAATTATGATACAACAAGTCCAAATATTATTTCAAATACTTGATTTAATTAT
>CALMDL010000284.1 GCA_937864995.1 uncultured Candidatus Altimarinota bacterium
AAATATCTATCGAAAAATATACAAACAGTGATAGAAATGAAACAAAAATATTAGCAAAACTTTGAAATTCAGAAATATTTTGAGAATGATCTCTTTGAGATTCAGCGCCAAAACAAGTAAAAATCAGAGCTACTAAAAAAACAACGCTACTTGAAATTGAAGCTAAAAATTCATTTGAAGAATTTTTACTTAAACATACAAAAAAATGAGTAGACTTACTGTCATCAATAATATATATATCAAATAAAAGACTACTTGAAGCCAATTTTTTAATTACATCAAGCTATAAAATAAATAAACATATTTCTGAAATAAATGAATTTAATAATAAAAATTTATTTGAAATACTTAATGAATTAGAAAAAACTATAAACTGAAAATATGTATTATATTTAGAAAAAAATCCTGTACTAGAAAATATTTTAATTCTTAAATATGATTCTAGATACAAGTTGAAAATGCAAGAAAATATAATAGATTTATGAGATAATATATTTGATACAGATGATTTAATAAGAGAATGAATTAAGTTATCTAAATATAATTTAATAGAAGAATTAAAAAATAGAAATGAAGTTATTTGATATTTAGTAATTTGAGATGATAAAAAAACATTTGATGAATGACAAAAAAAATCAATTTGAGCAATTGCAGTTTCAATTGCTTGATACATAAAACAAAAACAATATTTTGATGAAAATAAAAATAAAGAATATGCAAAATATAAAAAAGACTAACAAAAGTTAGTCTTTTTTATTATTCAAATCTAAGAGCATCAATTGGTTTCATTTTAGCTGCCTTCCATGCTGGTAATAATCAAAAAATTATCCCCATTCAAATTGAAACTGCACTTGAAAATAAAATTACATTTATGCTAAATTTTGCTGGTATTGGAGAGTATTTATTAATTAAATAAACTCAAAGTAAACTAATTAAAAATGCAATTATACATCATAAAATACTTATAACAATTGATTCTGTTAAAAATTGTATTAAAATATCTGTTTTTTTTGCTCATATAGCTTTTCTTATACCTATTTCCCTAGTTCTTTCAATTACAGAAACAAGCATTATATTCATAATTCATATTCATCAAACAAGAAGAGAAATTCATGCTATTCATCATAAAAATAATTGCATTTGCATAATTACTTTATTTATTTCTTTGATTGCATCATCATTGGATTCTAACCTAAATTTTATATCACTAGGCATACTTACTCAGGATAACTTTAAAAGTAAATAAAGTATATCTTTTTTTGTTTGTTCTATTTTAAGTATATCATCAACATAGATATATATATTTGAGAATTTTCTTACTCAAAAACTATTTTCAAGGGTTGTAATAGGTATAATAATAGAATAATTTAATTGCCAATCAGTTGATGGTTCTAATACTCAAATTACATTATAAGAATACCCTGAAAGCATAATAGTTTTTCAAATTGGATTTTCTCCTTCTAA
>CALMDL010000285.1 GCA_937864995.1 uncultured Candidatus Altimarinota bacterium
AAAAATGAAAAAAATAATTCAAATTAAATGAATGCATTGTATAAGTTGTGAAATGATTTTAGAAAAAGAGTTAAAAAATATTAAAGATGTTAATCTTATTATGGTAAGCCATAAAAAGGGAATAATGGAGGTAGAATATAAATCAGAATCTGATTATAAAAAAATAGTTGAAATTATAGAAAAAAATAATTTTTCTGTTAATGAAGAAAAAAATCAAATTAAATCAGATGTAAATCAAAATAATTTTTTATTAAATATAATAGCAATTATGATAGTTATTATATTATTTATATTTTCAAAGATTTTTGATTTAAGTTCTTTTATACCAGATACAAATAGTATAAATTATTTAAGTGCAATATTAATATGATTAGTTGCTAGTTTGTCGACTTGTCTTGCTATAACTTGAGGTATTATAATATGATTTTCAAAATATTTTGATAAAGAAAAATCATTTTTATGACATTTAAAAGTTCAAACATCTTTTCAAGTATGAAGAATACTATGATTTTTTATATTATGATGAATTTTATGATTATTATGAAAAACGATTAATATAAATTTTACTTTTACTTGAATAATTACATTTTTTGTAGGGATACTTTTATTTTATATGTGATTAAATATATTATGAATTCTGCCTAGCATAACTAAATTTGGTGTACATATGCCAAAAAGTTTTATATGAAAAATAGAAAAACTTTGAAATCCTAAATATGCTCCAATAGTTTGAGCTATGACTTTTTTCTTGCCATGTTGATTTACTCAAACTATGCAACTTTTAGCTATTTGAAGTTGAAATTTTTTAGTTTGATGATTAGTAATGATGTTTTTTGCACTTTGAACTTTTCCAGTTTTATATTCACTAGGTTTATGATCTAGTTATTTTTCAAATAAAAAATTTGTAATAATTAGTAAAATAATTTGAGCTATTATTATATTTTTTGGAATTACAACTATTTTAAACTCATATAATCTTTTAAAATATGTTGATTTTAGTGTTAGTAATTCTATTAAAGTACAGGATGAAAAATATTTTAACCCAAATGCAGATTTAACAAAAGAGTTAGAAATAGTAAAAGTAACTCATAATTGATGGCAAACTATACCTAGTTTTATAGAACTAAAATCTGGATGAAATTATAAAATAATTATAACACCAACATCAAATTGACTAGGTTGTATGTCTACTCAAGTAATTCCAGGTATTTCAAATAAAGTTTCTAGAATAACAAAATGAGTTGATATCGAATACGAAATTTACAATGCAAAACCTTGAAAATACGACATAGTTTGTGCTAGTATGTGAATGACTCAATGACAAATAATTATTAAATAAAGAAATATGCAAAAAAAATTTATTATAAAAAAAATGACTTGTGCTAGTTGTGTAAATTTGAACCAAAATGCTATAAAAAATTTACCATGAGTTAAACAAGTTAGTATAAACTTGGCTACAAATATAGCCAATGTAGAATTTGATGAAAATCTAGTTGATTTTTTAAGAATAAAAAAAGAAATAGAATCTAATTGATTTGAAGTAGAAGAAAATATAAAAATTAATAAAAATAAAGAAACTGAAAAAAAATATCTAAAATTATTTTTAGGTTCACTTGTTTTTTCTATTCCTGTTTTTTCAATGATGTTTAGTGATTATATGAT
>CALMDL010000286.1 GCA_937864995.1 uncultured Candidatus Altimarinota bacterium
TTAAAAAAATAAAAAACTAGGAATTTATTCCTAGTTTTTTTTAATTACTAAATTTAAATAACATTATATCACCATCTTTTACTACATAATCTTTTCATTGCAAAGATACTTTTGCATTTTCTCTTGCTTTTGACCAACCTCCAAATTCAACTAAATCTTTCCAATTAACAACATCAGCTTTAATAAATCATTTTTCAAAATCAGAGTGAATAACTCATGCAGCTTTTGGAGCTGTATCTCAAACATGAATAGTCCAAGCTCTTACTTCTTTTTCTCAAGCAGTAAAGTAATACATAAGTCCTAAAGCATCATAACTTGTTTTAATTAAATCATCTAATCAAGTAGTTTTTAATCACATTTCAGTTAAAAATTCTTTTTTTTCTTCTGCTGACATTTCTATCATATCTGATTCAAGTTTTGCACAAATTGCAACAACTCTATTTTTAGTATTTTCAAGTCAAAGTATTTTTTTAAGCTCATCTTCGCTTGTATCCATCATACTTTCAGAAACATTACAAGCATATACGAATTCTTTATTAGTAAGTAAATGCAAGTCTCTAAGTGATAATAATTCTTCAGGTAACAAATTCATATTTGTAACTAGAACTCATTCATTTAATTTTTCTAAAACTTTGTTATAAACATCAACTGCAAATGCAATATCTTTATCATTTCTTGCTTTTCTAGCATCAGAAGCAATTCTTTTATTTACAGTTTCAATATCAGCTAATATAAGCTCTGCATTAATTACTTCTATATCTCATTTTGGATCAACTTTTCAATGAACATGAATTATATCATTATCTTCAAATATTCTAACAACTTGAAGTATAGCATCTGCTTCTCTAATATTTGCAAGAAATTTATTTCAAAGACCTTCTCAAGCACTTGCTCATGCAACTATTCATGCAATATCAACAAATTCACAACTAGCTGGAATCACAACTTGTCCATTAACTGCGGCTCTTATTTTTTCCAATCTTTCATCATGAACATTTACTATTCATATATTTGGTTCAATAGTACAAAAAGGGAAATTTTGTGCATCAGCACTATAATTTTTTGTAAGTGCATTAAATAAAGTTGATTTTCATACATTTGGTAATCAAACAATTCCTATTTTCATATTTTTCTAATTATTTTTAAAATTTTGCTCATTATATGAACAAAATCTTTTTTTCAAAAAAATAATTTAGAGTTAAACTCTAAATTATCTAAAAGCAGCCATTTTTAATTGTTCCCTATAATGAAGTAATGAATTTGATACACTATTATTTATAACTTCTTCTTTTACATCATAGTCTTCGAAAAGTTTTTTTAACATATACATTCATCTAGAAAAAGTTATATCCGGTAATCAATTTGATAATTTATCAATAAGTTTTAAAGCAGTATTTTTATCAAAATGTAATTTATTATTATTTAATAAATGTCATAAAAAATCATAAATCATGTTATGTACAAGATTTCATCATTTTATTGAAGCAGAAAATTGTAAATAATATGAGTAAGTTGATAGTAAAAATTCTAAAAAAGTTTTATTATTGATTTTTCACATAACATCAAAATTTGCTTCTCAAGTTTTATAAATTTGATCAATATAATCCTCAAATTTTAAAAGATTATTTATTTCTTTATCTCATTCATGTGATATAGATGACAATATTTCTCAAAGAAAAATATCTTCTCTTGTTAGATTTACTCATTCTAAAATAATATAATCTTTCACTAAATTATCTCAATAAAGATATAAAATTAATAATAAATTAAATCATTTATATCTTATATTTTTTGCACTAGATAACAAATCATCTGTTTTTTTAATATCAAATTCTATTAAATAATCTCAAATAAATCAAATAGTATCTTTGAATGGACTTAATTTTTCAATTATTTCTTTTATTTTTTTATTTGCTGAAATATTTATAATTGCTTCTCTTGGCATTTGAGAAACAACATCATTTAACTTAGAATCAATTACTGGTTTAAGTGAGTTATTTATTGGATGTGTAAGTATGTCTGATGATTTAATTTGATGTCTTAAATTCATAATAATAATTATTAAATATTTTAATAATTGTATCATAAATATAATAAATAACAAAAAAACCAATGATAAATCATTGGTTTTAGAAATTTACAAATAAAGATCTTTTTACTTCTTCAAAATCACATACTTCATTTAAAGGATTTCTTCATGACATAAATACAAATTGACAATATTCTATATTTTCACTAAATGTTTCTGTATTAGAATTTATTATTTCATTAACAAATAATAAATCCTCTTCTTCAGTAGAATATTCTGCAAAAGAAGTAGTAAATAATGAAAATATTAAAATTAATATTGTAAAAAATTTTCTCATATATCGTATTAAATTCTATTAAATATAATATATGCTTTTTAATTTTTTTAGCAAATAAAAAAGAAAGATTTTTCTTTCTTTTTTATTTTGTTAATTCATATTCTAACTTAGCTTCCATATAATTTAATAATCTAATAATTTCAACATTTTTAGAAGATGTATTTGTTGATAATTTATCACTTAATGCATATATTTTTTTAAGTAATTTATATTGATTATCTTTAGGAATTTTTGGTAATAATACATCTAATTGAGAAATATATTTTTTTCAAGAAGATGACAAAGATAATTCAATTTTTGAATTTGTAAGTTTATCAATTATTTCATCATTTGTTGTAGTTATTTCAAAATAATTAGAAGTTGTATTAGTCACAGGAGTTTTTACTATTACAGTTTGAGTTTCTGTTTTTGTTTCTGTTTTAGTTTGAGTAGATGTTATATATTTTCATTGTAAAAAACTATTACAATTTAATTTTTGTGCATCTGAATCAATACATTTACTAATATTACTTTTTTTATAATTTACTTTACTACTAAGTAGTGACAAACTAAATTCTGGCTTTAATTCTGTATAATTTACATATTTTCATTCAATTGAGCTAAGTAAAACATTGTATATTCAATCTGTTGTAGTTGATGACTTAGAATATAAATATAGAGTTTTTACTCAAGATAATTTATTTATAATAAAATTATTATCAAAAATCAAAGTTCAATCTTGTGATAAAAAAGCATCTCAAATAAATGTTCAATCCAAATATAATGAAAATAGTCATTTTTCATTTAATCAACTTATATTAAATTTAACTTTATTAACAATCAAATCATCTAAATTACTATTTATTTCTGCTTTATAAACAACATCTTTTAAATTATATCATTTATTTACATCATAATTTAATTCTCATAAATCTTTATAATCAACTTTTATAGTTTTTTCTGAATCATATCAATATAAAAAAACTTTATAACTATTTGATTTTAATTTATCTTCTGTTTCAATAAACAAAGTTCAAGCTCATTTCGTAATTCATGTTGGGATAACAAAAGTATTTGTTTTAATATCTAAAGCAGTTTTTTGTCATCAAATATTAACTATATCTCATTCTTTAAATCAAACTCAATTTAGTGTAACAATACTTCATTCTTTTAAAATATAATCATTTGATTTTAATCATATAATAAAAGGTGTAGCATAAACATATCCTTCTTTAAAATTAGTTTTACCAAAAGTAAAAGTATAATTTAATCAGTATTTATTTATAGTTATACTACTATTACTAGATATATTATAATCATTTGCTAATTTTCATTTTATTACTCAATCTGCAACTTCTATTTCTATAGCTCATTTATCATCTTTTGAAAATAAATTTGAACTTGAAATTGTAGAATCAAAAAAGTTTTTTCAGTATATTTCAACTCTTGAACCTTTTTCAAGAGTTTCTCTAATTCTAATATATTCAACGTAAGGTTGATATTTTTCTGTTAAATCAAAAGAAATAATATTTTTTGATTTATATTCTCACCTTGATACTCTAAAATCTCATTTTAATATTTTTTTATCAATTTCTATTCTACACATTCATGCACCACAAGCAATTGGAGTTACAACAGATCAATTTAATAATATTTTATCAGTTGTAGCAACATATCAATTCATATATATTTTAATACTTCTTTTTCATTCTTCAGAATTTTCAACATCTATTGTAGTAACTTCTGGTAATGATCAATTTTTATAAAAATAATTACCCGCATTAGAAAAATATCAGTTTGATGAAATAGCTATATAATTATTTCAAGGATTTAAAGAATATTGACTAATTAAAATATGATCTTCTTTTATATCTTTAATTGTAGCCTTTTTTCAATTTATAAATACTTCTGTTTTTACCAAATCTCTAGAAAATCATGTTCAATATACATATAATTGAGTACCTGAATCTTCATTATATTTTTCCATAATATTTGTTATCACAGGTTTCTTTCAATATATAAATGTTTTTAATATATTTGATTTAAATCAATTACTTAATACATAAATATCAAAATTTCATTGATATCAAAGAGAATTAAATTTAATTACATTACCATTTTCAAGTACTTTAAAGTCTGTTATATTTTTATCACCTAAATATAATTTAACATTACTATAAAAATCTAAATTTTTTCAATATATAAAAATGTCTTGTCATTCAAATAATCAATTTTCACTATATACAAAATCAATTTTTGGAGTTTGTAAATCAAGTTTAACTAAATTAGAACTTAATCATCCAGCATTAACATAAATTTCATTACTATTTGTAGTCTCTGCTAAATTTCATTCAGCCATAGTTCATCAAATAAAATTTAATTTAAATGATCATCAATTTGATACTACACTTCATCCATTAAAATTTAATCAAGTTAATTCAACTTCTCTTAAATTATTTGCTTTATCATAAAATCATTTTTCAATATATGGAAAATTAAATTGAACAGAATAATTTTTTCAAGAACAATTTAAATTTATTTTTCAATTATAAACTAATAAATCACTAAACTTAAAAGCTATTGTTGTAGAATTTTGAGTATTAATTGGTATTTTTTTTGAATCAATAGTTAATGATTCACACAAGTCAAATCCTTTTCAAGTTATATTAACTATAGTATCATTTGATAAATTTCAAGTATATCCAATTTTTGTTATTTGAGTATCATCTAATCAAAAAACTGAATTGATAAATAAAAAACTAAAAATGAGAATGATAAATATTTTTTTCATAATTTTTATTAATAAATTAAACAAATTAAAAATTGTTTATAAGTTTTAATTTAAAAGTTCTAATTCAAGTCTTGATTCCATAAAGTTTAACAATCTTTTAATTTCTAAATATTTAGATGAATTATTAGATGCTATAGACTTTTTAGTTAATGTAATTTTTTGTAATAATTGATATTTTTTAGAATCTGAAAGTTTTGGCAATAAAATATCTAGTTGAGTAGAATATTTTTTTCAAGAACTTATTTTATTTAATTCAGTTCTATTTATAATTAAATTTTTAACTACTTGAGTTTTTGTTTTTGTAATATACTTAGAATAATCAGTTGATTGTATATTTGTTGGTAATACTGATTGATTATTATTTATAGAAGATGCATTTTCTTTAATAGCATTTTCAGTAGTATTATTATTTTGAACAATAATTTCATTATTTGTTTTATAAGTTCATTGTAAAAATGAATTACAATTTATATTACTTAATTGAGAGTCAATACAATTAAGTCACATTTGTGAATTAATATAATTTTTAATACTATTAATTGGATATAATCAAGAAAAAATAAAATCTGTATAATTTATATATTTTCATTCAATATTTGATAATTTAATATCAAAATTACCTACTTTTGAATAAGGATTAAATTTATAAAGTGTAAATTTATTTGCAAGAGAATTTAAAGGAATTTCAAATGAATAATCAAATTTTAATTTTCATAAATTATCAACCTGATTTATTCATAATAATGTAGAACCATAATATAATGAGTATAATCATAAATCATTTGCTCATAAATCACTTTTAACATCAAATGTAATACTATTTATTCTTAAATAATCAATTATATTATCAAAAGAAAAACTATAAACTATATCATTTGTCGATGTAGAATCAACATAAAAAGTATTATTATTTAATTCATTTATATTAATTTTGGTATCAATATTATCATTAAATCAAGAAATAAAAATATTAAAAGTATTTGAATTATATCAATCAACATTTTGAATATATGAATTAACAAAACCTTTACTTAATCATTCTGGTAATATAAATGAGTTATCAGTTATATTTAATTTTATTTTATATGATCATAAAAAAACAATATCTCAATCTCTAAATCATTTTCAATTTAGTGTTATTTTTGATCATACTTTGTAAATAAAATCATTTGATTTATATCAATATATAAAAGGAGTTCCCAGAATTACATTTTTTTGATCTTTTAAAGAAAAATTAAAAGAATAAGGTAATCAATATTTATTTATAGATATAGAAGATGTGCTATTTAGATTGATATCATTATCTAATTTTCATTTAATTAAAGAATCACTTATCTCAATATCAAGTGATCATGAGTCTTTTTTCTTAAAGAAGTTTGATCAAGAAATATTTGAAGAAATGAAATTTTTTCATTTTATTTCAAAATATGCTCATGGAGATATTCAAGATGGAA
>CALMDL010000287.1 GCA_937864995.1 uncultured Candidatus Altimarinota bacterium
CTCATAATCATGTAAAATTCCAATTTAGATCAATGTAATAGTGAAATAAAGTTATTATTAAAGGAATAATATTAATTATAATATTAGATATTATTTTATTTTTCATATTAATTAGTTATTAAATAATCTCAATTTCACCATTTATTATAAGGATTTATATCATATTTTATGTGCAGTCCTTTATTACTAGGAGCATAAATATTATAAGTCCCTCAATATTCATTACTAGTTATTTCTTCTCACTTTTTTGAAAAAATTATTTCTCTATGTCAATCAGGAGAAACAAATTTTCTTTCAAATCAATTTATATTTATATCTTGATGATAGAATGATGCAGGATAATTAAATCCTAGTAAATCTGGCTCATTCCAATTACTTTCTGCTTCTTCTAGTGTTTTTGGTAAATCTAAATTATATTTATTCCTACTATAATGCATTTCTTTAACTAATTTTTCTTGTACTTTTACTTGATTATATACATCATCTCTTTCTTTTCTTAATTTTTTAAGATAATCAAAATCCCAACTACGATAATATGCCTTTTCAAATTTTATATTTAAATATTCTAATTGTTTTTCAAGTCTCAAAAATTCATCATATTCTCTAACAAAATTTATTCAAAATTGTTTTGCAAGTCCTAAAACATCACTATAACTCACCGGACTATTCCCCACATAACTATACAAATTGACATCATCAGCTATATCAATCGGATCACGAGATATAAATCTACCTAGTTCAGGATTGTAATATCTTGCTCTGTTGTAATATAGTTGTAATCATCTTTCATACTCTCTTCATGTGAATAATCTAGTATTTCATATAGAGCTTGCTTTTAAGTTTGTTACTTCTCAAGTAAGTAAGTCTTTGCTATATGGTTTTCAAAATACATCATATTCATACTCTTCTAGTATATTACCTAAATTATCTGTAATATTTTAAGAAAACTAGAAAATATTTTTAATATTTTCTATTTTTAGTTATTACTTTTTTAATTTTTATAAATTTGTAGAAAATAAAAAAACAAAAAGTCATATTATAATTTTAAGTAATATATATATAGAATAAGTTATATTTATATTCAATTTGTTACTTTTTAAAAAGTAACAAATTGAATATATTATTAATATATCAAAAATTAATTGAAATATTATTAATAAAAAATTATAAGAATCAAATATATACACAAATATTCATCAATATATTAGTAAAAAATAATATATAAAATTCTCTAATCAAGAATAATCTATAATTATACATAATATAGTTATCAAAAGAAAAATAAAAATATTTATAATTAAAAGTAGATTTTTAATATTTTTGTTTAATGTCATAATTTTAAAATTAATAATTATTTACAACTCAATATCTTG
>CALMDL010000288.1 GCA_937864995.1 uncultured Candidatus Altimarinota bacterium
AGGGAAAGAAGACTTAGCAAAAGGGAAAGAAGAATCAGTAAGATTAGATAGAGAATTAGCAAGAATAAATAATGAAAATAATCAATTGATACAAATACTTGCTATGCTTGACCCAAAAGAAGCAAGAAAATATTTAACTGATGAGATTAAAAAAATAGAAACTCAATTAAAAACAGAAAAAGACGAGAAAAAAAGAAAGAGTTTAACATATAGATTAGAAACTTTAAAGACTAGATTAGCTGATTTAGACAAAAAAGTTGCATAGAAAAAACAAGTATGATAAAATATTATAGTTTAGATACTATAATATTTTTTTTATGTCTTTAGAACATTGAAATAATTTTGAAAATCAGACACCTGCTTTTAAAACAGGTGTTTCAGAAACATCAAAAGACTATCAAAATTTAACAACAGATGTAAAAAGAAAAGTAGAATTATCATTAAAAATTGAAGAAACTTTTTGATTAGGTGATAAAGATACAGAAGATATAGTAAATACAATTACTAAAAAATTTTGAAATGATAATTTATCTATTGAAAAACTATTAAATAATTTCCCATCTAATATTGAATCTAAAGACGAAATAGTAAAATATATTAATGTACAAGAAGTACATAGTAATGTACAAGAAGTACATAGTAATGTAGAAGAAGTACATAGTAATGTAGAAGAAGTAAAAAGTAATAATCAAGAAAAAGAAAATAATGTACAAGAAGTAAAAGAAGATTTACAAGTTTATTCAAAAATAGAACCTTTATTATCGTGACTAACTTGAAAAGATAGTGTAAATTTATTAAAATTACTTAAAGATAAAGATTTTGAATGAGTTAAGAAAGCTTTAAAAAATCCTGATACATTTGAATCAGTAGTTTGAGAATTAGAGCAAAAAGATCCAGAAAAATACATACAATTCAAAGAAACTTTGATTAGTATAGATCCTAGTTTTAGAGAATCTTTTGATAAATTTGATAGTAAAAAAACAGAAACTTCAAAAATCCTAAATCTAGGTACTCCAAAAATAAGTGCAGATTGAAAATCATGAGAAACAACAGATTGAAAACATAGTATAAAAATAGATGATAAATGAGATAGATATCTATCATCTAAAGATAGTCCATATCAACTTAAATCTAATCTAGATAACAAACAAAATATAGAAGCAAATAAAAAAATAGATACTGATTTGGAAAATACTCTTAAACCTATAAATGAAAAATTAAATACACTTTCAAGTATATTGGATTATTTAGAAACTGCTATTTTTAAAAATATAGATTTAAAAGATATAAAAGAAACTATTAAAAAAACAGATATAAATCTGTACAATGAATATAATATAGAGAATCTAAATAGCCCAAATGATATAAAAAATATCATTACTCAATCTATTAAAAAACTAGAAGATGATAAAAAAACAGCTATAGAAAAAGCAAAAAA
>CALMDL010000289.1 GCA_937864995.1 uncultured Candidatus Altimarinota bacterium
ATGAGTTAAACCTGGAAGTGAAGAAAATATGAATGCTTTTAATAATGCAATATGAGTTGAATTTGATGAAAATTTATATAAAAATTTTTCAAAATTATATTGAGTCACTTTTCAAGATACTTCAATGTTTTTATGAATTATAAATAATTTAGATTTCAATGTAGATTTAAGTGTTGACCAAATAATGCAATTATATAACAAAAAAAATAGAGAAAAAAATCTAATAAAAACATATAATACTCCAATTGACGCAAATAAAGAAATAATAAAAACTCTATCAACTTTAAATGAAAAAGAACTTAAAATACTTGTATATCTAAATCAAGCAATACTTAACTTAATAATTGGTAATGATGATTTACAATGAATTTTAAGTAATAATTTTACTAATAAAGAATTATTTGAAGTAATACTTGATGAAAGAAATAAAATACTGGTTAATGAAATACAAAAAAGTAAATATGATAAAATATATATAACTTATTGATTATTACACTTTAAATGAGTATTTGAAGAATTAAAGAAACAAGATCCTAAATGGGAAATAATAGAAACAAAATATTTATATCCTATAGACTAAAAAAGAAGCCAAATGGCTTCTTTTTAGTCTTCTTTATAAAAAATACTACTCACATATAAATAACCTCATATAAAATATATAAATATTATAAATACAAATCCTAGGGTTAATGCAACATCAAAAACTAAATGCAATATTATACTTATTATCAAACCAGTAGTAAATATCTTTAAATATGGAAAACTTAAATCTTTTCATCTATAAAGTATAAGTGCTTTTGAAAAATAATATGCCATTACACTACTAGATAAAACATGCACCATAACAGAAAAAGCACTACGATAAAAATATAATTTTAATAATTCTCAAGATAATCAATAAGTTATATAATAATTATAAAGATATAACATATTTTCAATAAAACTAAATCCAAGAGCTACAAATATAGCATATAATACTCAATCTTTAACAGATTTTATATAAAAAATACTTGATTGTAAAAAATTAAAATGTTTAGATGCTTCCTCTATAAAAGCAACTATAACATAATAAAATATAATAAGTTTAAATGTATCAAATATTATATTTCAAAAACTTATTGAATTTCTAATATCAAAATCAAAATTTTTTAATAAAAATCAAAGTAAAAATAAAAATATACTAAGTAAAAATATAAAAACCAAAAAAACTAGTATATTTTTTATGTAAATTTTAAAAATAGAAGATTTATTTTTTAAAAATCCTCAAAGAAAAAAAGAGAATAATACAACTATAATTAAAAATATACTAAGAGAAAAAGCAAATTTCAAGCTTGAAATAAAATTTCATATTTTTGAAGCAAAATAAAAAACATTTAAATACTCAAAATCAAGTATATTCATTATTTTATCTATATGTAATATAGGAATAACAGATAATACTCATCCCAAAATTCAAACTAGAAACCTATTTTTATTAAGTGGATTATCATCTATAAAAGAAAAAGAATATGCCCAAATTACAATTGGAAAAAATGATATAAAAAACAAAAAAATATAGATAAATATAGTTTCTAACATAAAAATAACTTATTTTTTAAACTAAATGCATTATACAATTTTTTAAAAAATTACAATCAATAAAAGTCCGGACATAAAATAGTCCGGACTTTTATATAAATTTTTATCTAAATATTTTGTAATTTCAAAACTTAACATAGTTATCACTTCAAGATTTATTTTTAGAAAAAACTGAAAATAAAAATAAGTTTAATCATATAAAAACAAGTAATCCTCATAGTAAATAGGCAATAATATCAGGATTATAAATTATTATAACTCAAAATATAAATAAAAATAATCAAAATACTCTCATAATAATTTTTTAAAGATTAATCATTTACTTCTTCTAAATCAGCTCAAAGATTTTTTAATTTATTTATAAAATCTTCATAACCTCTATAAATATATTCTACATTTGTAACTTTTGTTTCTCATTCTGCAATTAATCATGCAATTACCATAGCAGCTCAAGCTCTTAAATCCCAAGAAGTTACAGTTACTCATCCTTTTAATTTATTTGGACCAAATATAAGTGCTTCATGTGGATTCATAACAGCTACATTTGCTCTCATTTTTTCAAGTTCAACCAAAAAATTTAATCTTCATTCAAATAAAACTTCATGGATTTTACTTATTCAATCTGCTTGTGATTGTAAAATAGCAAATGGTGATTGTAAATCTGTTGGAAATCATGGAAAAATATTTGTTTGTATTTGAATACCTTTTAAAGAATTTGCTTTAAATACTCTAAGTTTATCATTTCATAAATCTTCTACTTTAACTCAAGCTTCCTTTAATTTTTCTATAAAAACATATAAATCCTCTATTCTAGCATTTGCAATATCTATATATTCTTTTGAAGCTAATGCTCAAATTATCATATAGGTACCTGCTTCTATATAATCTGAAACAATATCAAATTCAAAATTATCTGTTAATTTTTCAACTCAAGTAACTATAATTTCATGGTTATATCTTATTTTTATATCTGCTCATGCTGTTCTTAAAAAACTTATAAGATTCATAACATGTGGTTCAATTGCAGCAGATTTTATTATTGTATTACCTGGTCTTAAAACATTTGCAACTATTAAATTTTCAGTAGAACTTACTCAAAACCCTCAATTAAGAATTTTTTCTCAAGTTTTTAAATTTCAATCAAGAATTATTTCATCATTTTCAAATGTATAATTATATCAAATTGCTTCTAATCAATTTAAGTGAGCATCAATTGGTCTTTTCCCGATACTACATCCTCCTGGAAATGGTATTTTAATATTACCAAAAAAATGTAATAATGGTGATAATAAAAATATAGATGATCTTATTTTTTTTATTTTTTCAAAATTTAAATTTTCATTATTTATATTTGATGAATCAAAATTTAAAGTTGTACCTTCCCAACTATAAACTACACCAATACCCTCTAAAATATCTAAAAATGTTTTAACATCTCATATTTTAGGCATATTATTTAATTTTACTTTTCAATTTAGCATCAATGCTGCTCATAATATAGGCAAAGCTGCATTTTTTGAACCACTTATTCTAACTTCTCAAGAAAGTTCTTTTTTTCATCTTATTAATAACACTTTTTTAAAGTTATAATATATTTTAGGATGATATTATATGAATAAAATTTTTTATTTCAATTTTGAAATTTATAAATTTTTTATATAATTTTATAAGTGTTACAACAATAATTTTTAATTAAATAAAAATGTTTGAAATTAGTGTTAAAAAAGTAGATTTTGAAAAGAAAAATACAATAATAAAAAAGAATATAAATCTAGATAACAATTTAGATTGTTTTATTTTGGTTAGTTCTTCTAATGAAAATTTAGCAGAAAATCTTATAAACAATACTTTAGAATTTTTAATAGATAAAGTAAGTAAAAATGATACTTACAATGATTTTATGATAGCATTAGAACATCTTAATTCTTACATAAAAACATGGAGATTAGATGAAGATAAAAAAGATTCTTTAGATATGATAATAGGTATATTAAATGATAATACTTATACATTTTCAAACGTTTGAAAATCATCAGCATATCTTATAAATAAAAATTCTGAAATAATAGAATTAACTGAAAGCTGAGAAAATAAAGAAGAATTTTCATATATTTCTGAAGGTAAATTATTAAGTTGAGAAATAGTAATTTCTTCTACAATAGAACTATTAAATTATTTATCAAAAAGTGATTTAATTGATGGTTTAATATTATCTGAAGATATAAAAATATTTAATAAAAATATTAAAAACATATTAAAAAGTGAAATTATTGATACAAATTGTTTAGTTAGTTCTATGAAATTTAAAAGTAAAAAATTTGTCGAAGAAGAAAACAATAAAAAAGAAATAATTAAAAATTACTTAGTAAAAACAATAGATAATAAATTTGCTAAAATAGTTATTTGAAAATGTCTATATTGATTTGATAAATTAAAAACTCAATCTAAAACAATTAAAAATATAGTTTTAGTTTCTGGTATAACAATTGCAGTGTTTTTCCTATATTACACACTTTCAACATTAGTATCTATAACTACTCAAACTGAAGTAAAAGAAACAGCAAAAAATAATATAATTGAGATAAAAAATATAATTAGAATTGCATCTGAAAATATTGCAAACCCTGATGTATTTGAAAAAAATATAAATGATGCTGAAGCTTTGGTTGCTGAAGTACAAGAACAAGAAATTTATTTATGAGATTTATCAAAAATAATTGATGAAATAAATATACTAAAAAAACAATTTAACAAAATTGAAATTTTTGAAGAAAATGAAACAAATATAATATATGCACTAAATTCTAGCGATAATGTAAAAATAGCTAAAAATAATTTAGTTCCATATGTAATAAGTAAAAAATGAGTTATTTGACCAATACTTACTACTGCAAAACCACAAATATATACATTTAACAATTTATGAGAAAATGAATATTTTGTAGATTGATTTTTTATAGAATCTAATTTATTTCTTTTAACAAATAATTCTAAAATAGTTAAATTTACAAAAAATTGATATTTTAATTTTGTAAATGTTGTATGACAAACAAAATGGGAAGACATCAAAACAATGGGGTCATATTCAAATAATTTATATACTCTTTGAATAGATAATCAATTAAATAAACATTCTCCTAGCTGAAATGATTTTAAAGCTGCTGAATCATATCTTAAAAAAGAAGATTTAACTCAAATTTGAGATATACTTTCAATAGCTATAGATTGATGATTTTATATGTTAAAAAAAGATTTAACAGTAGTTAAATTCTTCTCTAGTCCTTATAGATTAGAATCTATTATGCTAAATAAACTACCTAAAAATTATGTTTTAGAAGAATGAAAAAAAACACAAATAATAGCAAGAAATAACCTAAACTATG
>CALMDL010000290.1 GCA_937864995.1 uncultured Candidatus Altimarinota bacterium
ATGTATATTTTTGATTCTTTACAGCCATACAAAGAAAGAATAACTCAATTATTAAATAATACATTTACTCAAAAAAAATATAGTTTCTTAAAGTATTAAAATATGACGAACATAATTTGAATAGGTAGATTTCCTGAAAAAGTGATAGAAAATACTAGAGAAGCTAGTGATGAAGAATTGAAATGAAAAGTAATAAAAATACCAACAAGATTTAATAAAGAAAGAGAAATAGAATGAAAAATAAATGAATTACAAGACTTAATTATAGAAATAATTGATAGAATAATAGATGATTGAATAGATGATTTCTTGATGTATTCAAGAGAAAAAATTGATGATATTGTAGAATTGGATTTAAGAAAAAGAGAATTACTTAAACACACTACAAAAATCTGGGATCAAATGTTTTTAAAAGCTCAATGAATTGAAGAAGCAATTGACCTTGTATGAAATAATGAAGAAGTCTGAGTTGAATTTAAACCAGAATATATACTGTGAGCTGTAGAATGATTATTAAATAATTATAGGGATAGAGTTTTTAAAGAACTTATTAGAAATGAAAACAAATTTAAAAATAATAGATAATTATGAAAATAGCACTAGTTTGAGCATCAAATGATAAAGAAAAATATGGAAATAAGATACTGAAAGATTTAATTAAAAAAGGACATACAGTATATCCTATTAACACAAAAGAAGATTATGTAGAAAATATAAAAGCTTATAAATCTTTATCTGAAGTAAATGATGATTTTGAAATAGTAAATTTTGTAGTAAAACCTGAAATAACACTACAAATACTTCAAAGTAATTTACAATTAATTAAACAAAAAACTATATGGTGTCAACCAGGTGCAAGTGACTATTTAGTAATTAATTTTCTAAAAAACAATTTTAAAAATTATATAACAGATAGTTGTATAATGATACAAGATATAAAAAAGAGCTAGATAAAATAGCTCTTTTTTGATATATTTTAAATTTTATGTTAATATCTTATAAATAAATATAATAAAACAAAAATGAACAAAGAACAACTTATAAAATTAACTAAAGAGCTTATTTTTATTGCTGCAACTTATGATAAAGAAGATAAGTCAGAACTATCAAATGTGAGTAAAAAACTAGAAGCTTACAAACAAAAAATAAACTCGAATGAAAAATATTCTCAAGTAGCTATCAGTTTTATAGATGATATCGTCGATGATATAAAAAATAATAGGGAAATAAGACTAGACAATACAAAAAGTGACGATTATCTAGAAAATTATTTTATAACAAAAAATGAAGTAAATATATACAATGAGTTAATTGATATAAATCTTTACAATAAAATAATTGAAGAAAAGGATTTAGAAACTATAAAAAAACTAATATCTGAAATAGAACAAAATTATTATAAAAATATAATAAAATTGAGTACAAAAAATATATCGAAAAATCTTCTTATTTTTACATTATTTAAAAGAAATATAGTAACAGAGCTTATAATTAGATTGTATAACAAGATAGAAAAAAATAGTCAATTATATGAAGAAAAAAAGAAGCTAGCAAATATATCTAAAAATTATAAATTATTCTTAAAAGAGATCTATAATTATGCTAATATATATTTAAAAA
>CALMDL010000291.1 GCA_937864995.1 uncultured Candidatus Altimarinota bacterium
TATCAGCAGATTTTCAATCTAATTTAGTAAAAGTTCAAACTTTTTTTTCATTTTCGTTAACTGTCTCTTGAACTCTTTCTCATTTTGTATCTTTAGATTTTCATTTTTTAGAAGAAACTTCTTTTTTATATTGTTCTATAAGTGTAGTTACTGCCTTTTTAATAGACTCAAAATCAGATTTCTCTACTGGTAAATCAGTATCGTCTAAAGTTCAAGATCAATCTAATTCTACTCTTAAATTAGTACTAGATCATTTTAAAACTATTTTTTGTTCTTTTCATTCAGAATCAACATATGAACCTATAATTTGTTCTTGATTAATAGAATTTGATCAATTATGATCTAAACTTACAATTGCAGTTTTAATTACATCTGCAGACTCTAATTTGTATGTAACTTTTGAAGTTTCAGTTGCTTCTGGTGCAGCTGGTGGAGTCTTATCGGCAGCCGGTGGAGTCTTATCAGCTACTACTGGAGTTGGTGCTGCATTAGGTTTTGAATCTAATTTTGTAAGCATAACTTTTTTAAATTTTTCAAAATTAGTTGATCATTTTGAATTAGTAAGAAATTGTTTTAATGAATTTTTAGTTTCTTCTTTTATATCTGCTTTTCAATCAAGATATTCTTGATATTTTTGTGATATATTTTCTCTTTCTTTTGAAGTAAGTTTTCTATCAGTTAATGCAGTATTAATAACATTATCTAAACTAGGTTTAGAACTTTCAACAGTAGCCTCTTGTGGTTGTTTAACTTCTGGAGCCATATTTTTATTTTTATAAATATAAATTTTATTTTTATTTTTCAATGAATATTCTTCATTTACTTTTAAATTTTATCATAATTAAAAATTATAAGCAAATAATTGATTTAAATTTAAAATTTTTATAAAGTCTTTTTTTTTATATAATATTTTATATTAAAACTAATTATTTTTTATGGAAATATTTTTTTATATTTGTCTTTTTACATATTGACTTCTTTTTGGTAGCTTTTCATCTGTAATAATTCATAGATTAAAATCAAATGAAAATTGAATTTGGTGAGGTAGAAGCCATTGTCCTAAATGCAATACTACACTTAAATTTTATGATTTAGTTCCTATTTTTTCATGGATATCAACAAATTGAAAATGTAGATATTGTAAAGAAAAAATACCTTATATTTACCCAATTTTAGAATTATCAACTTGAGTTTTATTTACTCTAATTTGAATATTCTTAATTGATACAAACTTATTATTTTGATGAAATATAAATGAAATAATTAAACTAATATTTTGGTTATCAATTTCATTTATAACTATAATATATATATTCTACGATATACTTTTTTTAGAAATTCATGAATGAGTTATGTTAACTTGAATTTCAATTGGATTTTTAGGACTCATTTGAAATGCATTTTGACTTGATTTGATAGGAACAGTATTAACTAATAATGAATTAAATATAAAAGAAAATTTATATTCAATTCCTTTATCTATAAGTATATTATGAGTACTTTATATTATAATGCTTAAAGAATTAGATTTAATATATGATATTATA
>CALMDL010000292.1 GCA_937864995.1 uncultured Candidatus Altimarinota bacterium
TGATTCCATATTTATTATGGGTTAGTTTTGCTACTATGCTTAATTTAGCTATTTATTTATTGAATTAATGTCATAGTTTATAATAAATTTTAAAATAATATAAAAAGAACTATAATAATTTTTTTAAATTAAATTTTTCAACAACAACCTTTCTTCTTCTTCTGAAATATAACGCCATTTTCAACTTTCTATATCTAGTTTTAAACTACCAATACTAACTCTGCTTAAACTCAATACTTTTAAAGGAGTACCAAATTTTGGATCTTTCATAGCTCAAAATAAGCGACGAATATGTCTATTTTTTCCTTCATCAATTTGTACTCTTAATTTTGTTTTTGCTCACATATTTCCTATTTTTTCTACTACTAGTGCTTTGAGTATACCTTGAGGTGTTTCAACTCATTTTAAAGCTGTTTCAATATGTTCTTGTGTTACCATAACCTCTTACTAATATTTCATATATTTTAATACAACTTCCAGGTTTTGTTAATGCATTACCTATTTTACCATCTCTTGTGAATAATAAAAGTCATTTAGAATCTAAATCAAGTCTTCAAATTGGCATCCATTGGTCATCAAAAACCCAATCTGGTAAAAGATTATATACAGTTTTTCTTCCAAGTTCATCGGATTTTGTAACTACATAACCTTTTGGTTTATTTAGTGCTAACAGATTTTTTGAATCAGTTGTTGTATTCATGATTATTTATCTTGATTATTTTTATAATTTTCATCATATAATTATATGATAGTTAAATTATTATTTTATTCAATGCCATTAAAAATTTCTCTAAAACTTTATTAATTTCAAATTAAAGTTCTGTTATTGAAGCATAAAAATTTTTAAATAATATAAAAATAGCTATAATGCTTTTGAAATTAATATTTTTAATAAAAATAAATGAGTAAATTTATAGAAGAACAAGTAAAAAAACTTAGAGAAAGTCAAAAACAACCAATTAAATCAAAAGTTATGTTTAATGGTGATTTTGATGCTGAAATGAAATCATTGATTAATAAAATAGAAAAGGCTATAGTTAAAGATATATCAACTAAATTTGGACTTGAGTATTTAAATTTTTGAAATACTAGTATCAAAATTAAAATAAATGATAAAGTTGAACTTATAGAAAAACTTATAACTTGCAATTTTGCATACAACAATGTAGATGCAAGATACTGATATATAGATCCTCAATTTCTTAGTGATGAAATATCTAAAAAAACAAAGATTTATAATTTAGGTAAATTTTCTATTCTTGATCATGAAAAAATAGTAAAAGCATTTATAAAAATGCTTACTCAAATAATAGAAGAATATTAAAAAAACTGCACTTTGTGCAGTTTTTTTAATATTAGTCTTCAATTTCTTCTAAATCTAAATCTTCATCTA
>CALMDL010000293.1 GCA_937864995.1 uncultured Candidatus Altimarinota bacterium
CTCATAAAGTTTCTTTTCTTATAATATTTCAATTATTATCAAGTTCAAAATTTATGACTGCTCCATTTGGGGTTACTATTTGAGTTGGTTTATTGAAAACTAAATCATAAGTATAGCTTGTAACTATATCATCATTACTATTTTGTGAGTTTACATCTGATTTTTGTCTCTTTTCTATTAGATTATTATTTACATCATATTTATATGTATATCAATTTCATAAAGGTAAAATCTCTTTTGTGATATAATTATCAGAATTGTATTCATAATTATAAACACTATTTCAAGTTGTTTTTACTACGATTTTTTTTGTAGTATTTCAGTTTGAATCATAAGTATATATTACATTGTTTCATTCTCTATCTACAACACTATTTTGTGTGATTTTATTGTTTGAGTCAGTTGTATATGTATAATTGATAGTTGCGTTACCAAATTTTTGAGATGAAACTCTATCAGATGAGTCATAGGTATTTTCTACATAAGTATTGTTTTCACTATCTATTAATTTTATGATATTATGAGAAGTAATTTCATCAGTTCAAATAGTATATGTGAAATTAATATTTTTTGTACTTGTTCAATTAGTTATTCTAATAGTTTTTAAATCATTTTCAGATCAAGTAGTTTCACCTGTTGAATAATAGATAAATTCTACTTTATTTCAGTTGAAATCAGTAATACTTATTAGTTTTCAGTTTGAGTTATAACTCAATGTATATACTCTATAATTTGATTCTATAATATTTTCTAAATTTAAATCTATGTTATATGTAAAACTAAAAGTATTTCAAAAATTATCATTAATTTTTTCTAGTTTTAAATCTGTATTAAATACATAAGTTTTTGAATTGTTAAATACTAGATTATATTTTCAGTTTACTAGTTTTAATTCTGCATTAATAGTTGAATTATAATCAAATCAATTAGAGTTTTTTACAAATTCAAATACTCATAATTTACCATTATAATAATAAATATTTCAGTCTGCTTGTTCAGTTAAATATTGGTTATAAATATGATCAAAATTGTATAATAGAACACAATCATAAACCGTTTTATTTTTATAGATAAATTCAAAAATAAATGGTAATCATTTTGAATTATGTTGCATTACAACAT
>CALMDL010000294.1 GCA_937864995.1 uncultured Candidatus Altimarinota bacterium
ATTGATGATATCGTAAATATATCAAAAGTTTTTAGTCTTTGAGCAAATGATTATATAATAAAACCTTTTAGGTTTGAAGAGCTAGAAGTAAGGGTATTAAAATGGTTTAAAAGTAATTTTTTAAAATTAGACAATTTAAATAATAATAATATTTTTTATAATTGATTGTTATATGATATAGAAAAAAATGAGTTTTATTTTAATTGAACAAATTTAGTTCTAACAAAAAAAACTAAATATTTATTATCTATTTTTCTTTTTAATAAAGAAAAATTTTTATCTATAGATTTCATTGATAATAAATTATTATGAAATCATGATAGTTTTAAATGTAAAAATATAAGGATATATATTTATAGACTTAGACAGTCACTTAAAATTATATGAATTGATATTTGGATAAAAAATATTAGATGAGAGTGATATATTTTTAAAAAATAGATTTTTATGATATAATGTTTTATATATTAAAAATAAAATTTTATAAATGCTAGAAAAAGAAATAAAAATACTTGATATAAACAAAGATGAAATTATTAAAAAATTAATTAGTCTTTGAGCAGTAGAGACTTTTTCATGATTTATTCATGATATATATTATGATTTTGTAGATTGAGATTGTAATAAATTAGAAGATAATAAAAGACTTTTTAGAGTAAGACAAAAATGAGAAATACATCTTTACACTATAAAAAGAAAGAGAAATAAGTCTTGTGAAGGTTGAGAAGATTGATTAAAAGTTGCAGATGAATGAGAAAATACTATAACTGATGTAGATAGTTTTAAAAAAGTATTAGAAAAATATGGTATGACTCAAACTAGAGAAAAGAAAAAACATAGAACTTCTTATAGATTAAATGAAATTGAATTTGATATTGATGAATATGACTCTATTCCACCACTTTTAGAAATAGAAGCAAAAACTAAAAAAGAAATTAAAGAATATATAAAAATACTCTGATTAGAAAATCATATACAAAAAGATTTTTGATCTAGAAAATTATTTGAATATTATGGTTTAGAATATTCTTACTTATAAAAAATGTACTTTTAAAGTACATTTTTTAAATTTAAATAACAAAAAAAGTAATCGCTTAAGCGATTACTTTTTTTGTTATTGTTGTTGTTTTTTGGGTAGTTCTAGAATTTTTTGTTACAGATTTTAGAGAAGTAATTCTATTTGTATTTTTAATAGTTTCCATTCTAATTTCTTTAATTTTTTCCATAGTTTCTTTAAATGTATCAAATTTTTCTGCAAGACCAGAATATACAACTCAAAGAGAATATTTACTACAGCTAGAAGCTTTTTCAATTTTATTTTTTTTCATTATATTACAGATATCACAATCTTCTTTCATACTTTTACTTTCAACAATTACTAGATTTTTTAAATCAATTGTTTCAGCATATTTTTTTCTTAAATCAGTAGCTTTAATATCAAAATCAATAGTTAATCTTTCATCTCAAGATTTACTTACCATAGTAATTCTTTTGTAAGTAGTTTTAATTGCAGGTGAAATATCTGGTGCTTTTTCTCCACCATAAACACTTTGCCATACTCAATCAAAAAATCTTTTTTTACCTCTAGTCATAAACCCATGTTCTGAAGCAGGGAATTCATATCTATATTTATTTGTAACTCATGCATTTTTTTGTTTATATTCAAAAAATGCAATATTTGAATCTACATAATATCTAGTTCTTACCTTTGTTCTTGATTCTAATTTATTTTGATGTTGATTATAAAATAAATAATCAGCAGTATCCATATAAACATTGTCATAATTAAATACTTTTTTACCATCAATTTCAAGTACATTAAAATTATCTTTTAGTTCATCTAAAATTGTTGAAAATTGTTTAGAATTTAATAAAAATTTTCTATCAATTCTTTTTAAAAAGCTAGCAGTAGCATTTAATTGATTAAGAGTTATAGATTTAAAATTTTTAAGTTTTGTACTATATTTTACTGGCATATTGTAAATAATTATATATTAATTTTGTTTTTGTTTTTTTGTTATATATTTATTTTATCACAATTTTTTTTATAGGTCAAAAAAATGACATTAAAATTGCATTAAAATTATGTAAGTTATTGCTGCAATTGCTCAGGCAATTGGTAGAGTTACAACCCATGATAATAAAATTCATTTCATCATAGATTTATCAATAACTTCTTTATCTTCTCATTTTTTACTACTTAAGTATTGTCTAAATAGTCATATCCCAAATATTGCTCCTAATGCAATTTGAGTAGAAGAAACAGGTAATCATAGTGCAGATGCTAAAAGAACAGTAGCTGCAGCAGATAGAGCAACACAAAATGCTCTTATTTGATCTAATTTTGTAATTTCATTTCAAACTGTTTTAATCAATCTAGCACCAAATATAGCTAATCACATTGATAAAAATACAGCACCAATCATCATTATCCATAATGGAACTCAAGCAGCTTTAGCTATTTCAGCACCACCATTTTTTATTGTTTCATTAATTGCAGCAAGAGGACCAATTGCATTTGCAACATCATTTGATCAATGTGCAAAAGAAAGAAGTGCAACTGCAAAAATTAAAGGGACATTAAATAAAGTATTTATAAATTCTTTATCATCTTTAAAAAATGATTTTTTATGTTTTTTATACATTACTATAAGTATCATATATGATGCTACTCAAATAAGTAATCATAAAAATATTGCATTTGTAGGATTAATTATATTGTGTAAAAATTCATTTGAACTTAAAATTGGTTTTAATCATTTTAAAAGTAAATAAATTGAAAATATCATCATCATTATTCAAACATATATTGGAACCCAATGTTTTGCTGCTTCTCATCTTTCATCTCTTTTTAATATTGTTTTTCTAATAGAAATAAAAATTAAAACAGAAATTATTCATCACATTATAAGTGATATAACCCAACTTGAAGCTATTTCTCATATTTTTCACCATTTCACAATTGATGGTCATGCAGCAGCAAGTCATGCTCATATTAACCCTCAAACTATAGAATTTGTTGTAGATATTGGAGCTTTAAAGAATGTAGCTACATTTATCCATAATGCAGCACCAAGTAAAGTAGCTAACATTATATTTATAAATTCTTTTGAACTTCAAATCATTTCTTTGTTTATAATTCATGATTTAATTGTATCAACTACATCTCAACCTGCAATTAATGCTCATGCAGCTTCAAAAATTACAGCTATTAATAATGCTCCTCATATTGTTAGTGCTTTTGATCAAACTGCAGGTCACATATTGTTTGCAATATCATTTGCTCATAAATTTAGAGCCATATAAATAGCAAATATTGTTGCTATTAATAAATATAAATATGTATTTCCTCATTGAAAGAAATATACATAAGATACTCATAATATAATAGAAAATCATAATATTAAATATTTTATAGATTGAATATATCTATCTTTTATACTTATAACTATTTTCATAAATAATGTTTTTAAAGTAATAATAAGCTAATTCTAGCATTTATTTTTTTAAAAAACAAAAAAAAATGTTAGTAGAATTTATTTTTCTACTAGACATTTTTAAAAAATATTTTTTATTTTAATTATTCTTCAATATCTTCTATATCATCATCAATTTCACTAGAAATTTCTTTTTCTATAATTTGAAGTGGTTTAAAAAATCAATTTAGATTTAAAGAAGCTTTTCTTAAATTTTTGTATTTTTGGAGTTTTTTATATATTTCAACTTCTAAATCATCACTTTCTTCTATTACATCACTTCAAAATTTTTCATTAAAATAATATGCATTTTTCTTTTGATGATCTCAAGCACTTAATTCTAAAGGGACTATTATAGAGTGAACTCAAAACATATTTAATTCCCATAAACTTGTTGCTCATCATCTTGTTATTGCAATATCTGTTTGTTTAAGTATTTTTCCAAGTCTTTTTTGAGTGACGAAATCATGAACTAATATATTTTTATATTGTTTAAAATCTTCTCTAAAATGCATATTTTTATCTCACAATATTACTTGAAAATCTATATCTTCTATATGATTTAACACATTCAACATAGCTTCAAATATAGTTGTTGATCATTGAGAGCCTGCCATTATTATAACTGACAATCTTTCATTTTGTTCTATTTCAAGATTTTCTATATTATCAAGCAATTCAGGATTTAAAATTTGTCCTGTTAAAATATGTTTTTCAGAACCAGATTCAGTTTTTTTGTTTGGAAAAGTATAAAAAACTTTAGTTGCAAGTAATCAAATAAATTTATTTGTAATTCATCAAACTGTATCAGATTCATGAATGTATATTTCTTTTTTTAAAAAAAATGCAGCTATACAAAGTGGAACAGCAACATATCATCACTTACTAAAAACTATATCAATATGATGTTTTTTTATATAATACATTCAAAAAACTATTCAACTTAGATTTTTTAATGGTTCATAAAAATTTCTTAAGTCAAAATATCTTCTTAATTTTCAAGCAGGTACATCGATAAATTTGATTTTATTTTTGTTTGCAGTTTCTTCTTCTAAAGAATCTCTTTCTCAAACCCATACAAAATCGTATTTTTTTTCTTCTTTAAAGTAATTAAAAACTGATAAAAGAGGGAATATATGTCCTCCTGTCGATCATCAGGTAAGTGCTATTACTTTTTTTTCTTTATGTCTTAAATGAGTCATTTAAAAATTTTATTATTAATGTAAAAATTATATATAAAAATGTTTAAAAACCAAACTACATTTTTATAAATTTTAATAATTTTAATAATAGATTATTAAAATTGTTTATGTATTTACATTTGTTTAATATTTTAAAAGATATAAATGCAGAAGATATTCAAATAATACTTCAAACAACTATATCAAATGGCCAATGAACTCATACAATTACTCTAGATAAATTCATTAAAATAACAGGAATTAAAAATATTGCTCAGATTTTTTTGTAATTAGCTAAAAATAAAGCAGTTAAAAATGCCATACTAACTCAAGCATGATCAGAAGGAAATGAAGCATCAGGTATATGTTCTAAAAGTAATTTACCAACTCATTCTAAAACTGTTTCCGGTCTTTCTAAGTGAACAAAACTTTGAATAATTAAATTGATAATTATTGCAATTACACAAGAATAAAAAATAAAAAGTAAATTTTTTTTTGCATCAATATTTTTTTCTTTAAATGTGTAATATAACCAAGCAAAAACTAAAAAAAGTGGTAAAAAGAAAATTGGTCAATCAGCAAAACATAATGCTATATTTTCAATTATTTTATTATCCATTAATGAATTTAGATAAATCAGTAAATTTTGGTTTATTTCTTGCATTTTTAAGAATAATTAAGAATTAATTTTACATTATATTATTTAACTTATAAAAAATAACAAAAAAATTTTTCTTTTTAAGTAAAATCATTTATAATGAAAATCTAGATATAAAAATAACTAAAACTTGTATGAATTTATATAGTCCCATTGATTGAACTTTTGATATATTACCTGAACACAACAAATATTTAACTTTTTTAAAAAAGGTTTTTCGTCATGAATTTAGAAAAAACTGATTTAGAAGAATTAGTACTCCATTATTAGAAAAAAGAGAATTTATTGAAAAAGCATTTTTAGTTAATGATTCTATTATAAAAGAATGAGATTTTGATTTATGTCAAAATCCATCTTTATCTATTTTGAGAGCATATCTTGAAAATGATATGAAATGAGAAATACAACCTGTTTATTATTATTATATGTCTCAATATTATATTAAAGAAGCTAATTCAAATATAAAAGCTATGCAAGTAATTTGAGCAGAAATTATATGAGAAAATGATCCTATTTTGGATGCAATTCAACTTTATATGACATATACTGTTTTAAATAAAATTTGATTAAAAAATAAATTTATAGTGAAAATTAATTCTATATGAATAGAAAAAGAAAAGGCTAAATATAGAGAAGAATTACTTAGTTTTTATGAAAATAAAAAACATATTTTATCTTCAGAATCAATTTCTTTATTGGAAAACGATCCTATGCTTGTTTTAAACTCTATAAATGAAGATGAGATAATTTTAAATTCAAGTGCACCTTCTATTTCTGCTAAATTCTTGAAAAAAGATAGTAAAGAACATTATTCTAAATTTAAAGCATATTTAGATTTACTTGAAGTTCCATATAAAGAAGACCATACATTGGTATGAGAAAATAATTTTCAAACAAATTCTATTTGGAAATTTATATCAAATACATGAAAAATAATATGAAAAGGTTCTAGATATAATGCATTATCAAAATCTATAGGTGAATTAAAAGAAGTACCAGCAGTTTGATTTTATGTTGATACAAGTGTTTTAATTGATTTACTTAAAGAAAATAATATTGAATTAAAAAATAAAGATAAAATTGATTTATTTTTTGTTCAATTATGAGATGAAGCAAAATCAGTTGTATTACCACTTTCTTTAAAAGCAAGAGAAGCTGGTATAAATACAGTAGTTTCACTTTGAACTCCTTCTATGAAAGAGCAAATGTTAAAAGCAGGTAGGTCATGAGCTAGATATGTAGTTATGGTATGAATAATGGAAGCAAGAAATGGTATATTTCAAGTAAGAGATATGTTTGATTGAACACAAAGTGAAGTTAAAAAAGAAGAATTAATTGAATATATTATAAGTAAAATTTGAAAAGATAACCTAGATTTTTATTCTCCTGAAAGAGATCTTATGATGTAAAAAAACACCTAATTAATTAGGTGTTTTTTTTAAGGTATAGTAAAATATTCTTTAAATACTTTTGTGCTTCAATCTTTTAATGTAATTGTCCAAGTCATATCGTAACTTCACTTCAACCATCATCCTTTTTCTAAATCATCATATGATGCAAATTCTCTAGATAAATTTAATGCTCATGATACACTTGATTTTGTTCAATTAGGTCAAACACTTTTCCATGCTAAATTTGATACATTAGAGCTTGTTTTCCGTTCAATCCATTGTCATTTTGAATCATAATTACGAGAATATGTAAAATCTGATTCA
>CALMDL010000295.1 GCA_937864995.1 uncultured Candidatus Altimarinota bacterium
CCATCAATAGTTTCATAATCATCTCAAAATACATTTAAGTATGGAAGCTCTCAAGTTGCAACTTTCATAACAAATGGCAATAAATTATTTGGTAATCAATCTGGTTTTTCTCATATAAGTCAACTTGGATGTGATCAAATAGGATTAAAATATCTCAAGTTTATTACATTAAATCAAGAAAATTTTGATAAATCATTTAATATTTTTTCTAATAAATATATAGTTCTTGCATATGTATTTGTTGTTTCTCATATATTTTGAGTCTCTAAATATGGAATTTCATTATCAAAATTATAAACTGTTGCACTACTTGAAAATATAATATTTTTTACACTATATTCTTGCATAAGTTCAAATAATCTCAAACTACCAACTACATTGTTATCAAAATAATGTAATGGTTTTTCACATGATTCACCTACAGCCTTTAATCAAGCGAAATGAAGTACTCAATCAAATTTATATTTTTTAAATATTTCATTTAATTTTTCTTTATCTCTTAAATCTACTTCATAAAAATCTGGTTTATATCCTAATATTTCTCAGATACTTCTATAAGTTGATAGACAAGAATTGTCTAGGTTGTCTACAATCACCGTTTTATATCCTGCTTGTTCAAAAGCAACAACAGCATGACTTCATATATATCAGATTCAACCAGTTACTAATATAATTTTTTTATTCATATTTATATTTATTATTAATTTTTATTATTTTAGTTAAAAAATATTGTTTTGCTAATCTTTTTATATTATTTTATATTTTTTAAATAAAACAAAAATTCATATTAAACTTAATAAAACTATAAATCATATAATTGGTTTAGAAATAGGTATTTCTTCTTCATATATTTCTATCTCTTCATTTTTTATTTCTTCTTCTTGTTTTATTTCTTCTTCATTTGAATAATTATCTTCTGATATATTCTCTTTTTCTTTTTTTACTTCTTTCTTTTGTTCCTCTTTTAAATAATTTATAAAAAACTCTTTTTCATATATATTTCATTCTTTATCTTCAAGTGAAAATAAAACTGTATATTTTCAAAAATCTTTGTAGTTAATATATGGTGGATTTTTTCAAACATAAGTTTCTCAATTTCAAAAATCCCAAAAATATGATTCAAAATCTCATACACTTTTACTTCAATCTAAATTTACACTGCAAGTTTTTATACATGTAAGAGTATCTCAAGAGATTTTTTTATTTGTTCATAATTTTCATTGTAAATCTATTTTTAAAGAAATAATTTCTTGTGAATCTATATTTGATAAATTTGTTTCTATTTCTTGTATTTCAGTTTCTTGTGCTGATAGTAAAGTCTCTTCTTTAGGATTTACTTCCACTATAAATACAGATTCAGAAAATCATCAATTATTATCATTTACTTGTAAAACTACATCATAAGTTCAATTTTCAAATACATGTGAACTTGGGTTTTTTCATTCAAAAAAATCTGAATCTCAAAAATCCCAAAAATATGATAAGTCATTTCAGATAGATTCTTGTCATGTGAAATTTATACTACATTTTTCAACTCAATTGCAAATAATTTTATCATTATCCAATATTTTATTTTTTGATAATTTTCATTGTAAAGTAATAATTGATTTTGGGTCTAAATACTTATATTTATTTTCAAAAATATATTCTGATTTTTTACAATTATTTTCATAATTTTTATCACAAATTTCAAGAGATATATTATGTTTTCATGGTCAAAATAATACATAACTAGGATTACATTTTTTATTTATATTTGAATCAAAAGTTCCAGATCAAAAATTCCATAAACAAGTTATATCATCAAAAACTGGTTCATATATAAAATTAATACTACATTCTTTTTTATCACAAGTATTATCTTTTTCTAATCATCATTGTACTTCTATAATAGGAGTTTTTAAATTTAATTTACTTATTTTACTTATACTTTCATAATTATTATTAGTAGTAGTTGTAGATGTATTTGAAACAATTTTTCAATCATTTATTATTTTAAAATTAATTTCAGAGTAATTATTAGAGTTTGTTTTATTAATTATTTTTATTTTTAAATTATGTGTTCAAACTGGAAATATAACAGTATTTGGATTACATTTATTTTCTTCTCAAGTAACTAATCATAATCAAAAATCTATAATACAATTAAAATCATTTTCTTTTATAGATGTAGAAAAAGTATTTGAAAAATCAAAATTTACCCTACAATCATCTCTTGTTCTATCACAGTTATAAACTCTAGCATCTTCTAATTCTCTATCCTTATCTGTCAAATAAGTAGGTGTTTGAAATGTATTTTTGATTACAAAACTTATTTTTTCTTCTATTATTTCTTCATTTGAATTTGCTGAATCATTTGTAATATTTTCAGTTAAATTTTCTTGTATACTTCAAGAATTTGATTCAAATATTTCATCAACAGATCAAGTAGAAGTTTCTATTTCTATGTTGTCAGGATTTTCATCTTCAATTATTGTTCAAGTTGAGTTTACTGTTTCTTCTATAACTTCTGTAGAGATATTTTCTTCTAAATTTGGTTCTTGTACAATTTCATCAATTATTTCATTTTCTAATCACTCTTTTTTATATATTTTTCAAAGTTCAGTTGTAGTGTATGAAAAACTGTCTACTAATTCTCAAGAACTATCTTTTAAATATATTTCTTCATCACTATTATTTAAAAGTATTTTAGTTTGTGGTCTAAAATACTTTTTATTTTCTCAATTTATATAGATATCATTTTCAAAAATATATTCTTTTCATGTTTTATCAGATAATATATATCAACTTAAATTATTATTTCCATTTCAATCATAAGTTATTTGTACATATTCTTCTGTTGTATCTTCATTTGTATTTGGATAAATTTCTGTTATAGAAAATGAAGTAAATACTTTTTGAACTAAAAATATAAATAAAATAATAATAAATATATATAGATTTTTTTTCATAATTTAATAATAATATGGGGAGCAAAATCATTATACTCATACCACATTAAATTTTCATTAAATTAAATCTATATTAAAAAAACAAGCCTTAAAAGGCTTGTTTTTATCTAAAAAATTTACTCCAAATTATTCTCAAAACTATATTTATAGCATTACCTGAACTTTGTCATTTAGCTAAACTATAAGGAGTATATGTTATATTTACAGGGACTTCTTTAAATTTAATTTTATGATTTTTTACTTCTTCAATAAGTTCAGAAGCATATGCCATAGTATCTATATTTAATCTGATTTTTTTTACACTTTCCAATGTCAGTGCTCTAAATCAATTATGTGCATCTGTTAAATTTATACCACTAACAAAATAAGTAAATATTTTACCTAAAAATAATGTTATTTCTCTAATTAATGGAACATTTGAAGATGTTTTTTCTATAAATCTAGAACCAAAAATAATTCATAAATCACTTTCTTTTTGAAATAAATTTAAAAATTTCTTTGCATCATTTATATCATGTTGATCATCTGCATCAAAAGTAATTATATATTTTATATTTCAAAATCTTCTAATATATTCAAAACCAGTTTCAAGTGCAGCTCATGCTCATCTATTTACACTATGATTTATTAAAATCAATTTATCTCAAAATTGCTCAATTACTTTTTTTGTATCATCTTTTGATCAATCATTTATAACCAATATATTTTCATATCAAGCATCAAATATTTTTTGAATAACTCAAGATATAACACTAGCTTCATTATAAGCTCTTATTAAAAAAACTTCATTTCAATTTATTGTTTGTTTATTACTATTATCAATAGCTATTTCTCTAATTAATTTAGTTATACTTTCTTTATTTTCAACATGCTTTGTAAGTAAAAGAAGTACAAAATAAAGTAAAAATATAATAGAACTATAAACTAAAACATCAGCTCATCTAGCAACTCAAAATATGCTTCATAAAATATCTAAAATATTTGGAAAAAATGCAAAAACAAGTAATCAAGAACCTACTCAAATAAACACTAAAAAATGTAGAGCATTAAATTTTTGTCTACGAGAAATATCAAGAGCAATTATCAAAATAATTATTCATGAAATAATGAAAAAAAACTCTAAAAGTGTCATTTGTTTTTTGTTATGTAAAAAATGTTGTTTTTATTATATTTATTTATCTTTTTTTTCAAATAATTCAGTTATATCCTCTCTTATTTGACTTATAAGTTCTAAATCTGTAAGACTTGCGACTTTGAGATCTGGTACTCAACTTTGTCTTACTCAATAAACTTCTCATGGTCATCTAAGTTCTAAATCTATTTCAGCTAATTCAAATCAATTATTTGTTTTTTCCATAGCTTTTAGTCTATCTGTACTATTTCAAGTTGTTGGGAAAAGATAACAATAAGATTGTACACTTCATCTCCCTACTCTTCATCTAAATTGATGTAATTGAGATAATCAAAATCTTTCTGCTCATTCTATACACATAATTGTAGAATTTGGTACATTTACTCAAACTTCAACAACACTTGTACTTGATAATATTTGTATTTCATTGTTTGAAAAAGCTTTCATTATCTCATCTTTTTCTTTTGGTCTCATTTTACCATGTAAAAGTCATACTTTAAATGGATGAAAAATTGCTTGCAGATTTTCATAAGTGTTTATAGCATTTGCTAGATCGATTTTTTCACTTTCTTCTACAAGTGGAGAAATCCAAAAAACTTGTCTTCATTTTTCAAGTTCACTTCTAACAAAAAGATTTATTTGTTGTCTTTCTTCCTCATTTTTTGCAACCTTTGTAAATATATCTTTTCTTCCTTTTGGATATTCATTGATTATACTCAAATCTTGATCTCCATAAAGAGTCAAAGCCAAAGTTCTAGGAATTGGAGTTGCTGTCATATTTAAAGAATGTGGAACAAGTCATGATTTATTTCAAAATCATTTTTCCAAAACTTCTCTTTGTCTTACTCAAAATCTATGTTGTTCATCTACAACAACAAATCATAGATTATTAAAAACTACATCTTCTTGAACTAGTGCATGTGTTCAAACAACCAAATCAATGTTTCAAGATTTGATATCTGCTTTTACAGCTGCTTTTTGTTTTGGAGTCAAGCTTCAAACAAGTAAATGTGAACTTATACCAAATTTAAGTAAAAAATCTTGCATTCACTCAAAATGTTGACGAGCTAGTATTTCAGTAGGCGCCATGATTGATACTTGAATACGATTTCAAATTTTATTACTCTCTATAATTGCATGAAGTGCCGCTACAAAAGCAACTGCAGTTTTTCAAGTTCATACATCTCACTCTAAAAGTCTTTGCATAGAGTGAGGTTTTTCCATATCTTTTAATATTTGAAAAAGAACAATTTTTTGATGATTTGTAAATTCAAATGGAAAAAATGATAGAAGTTCTTTTACTAATTCAGGATTCATTTGTAAAGCAAGACTCCTACCTTCACTTTCTTTAAATGCTTGCATTTTAGAACCAATTGCTCTGTAATTTATATCAAATAATTCTCAATAAGCCAATCTATATTTTGCTTGTTCTATATCAAATTTATTTTTTGGGAAATGTACTCTATAAACAGCATCTCTTTTACTTATAAAATTATATTTTTTAATTATATCTTCTGGTAAATCTTCTCCAATCTCTTTTATAAAAGATTTTAAAACATCTATTTTTCACTCTATCCATTTACTTGGAATATAATTTAATTCAGGGTAAATAGGCACTATTTCTCAAGCCAATTTATCTAAATCTGTTTCTACTTCTGGGTTCTGAAAAGTAACTTTTCAAAAAGCATATTTTACACTTCATGAAAATATAACTTTTTTTCACTCATAAGCTTTTAATTGCGTTGCTAAATATTTTCTATTAAACCAAACTGCCTCACTTAAAAATCCATTTTTATCTTCTATAACTGCTTTTGTAAGAAGTTTATTATTTGCTGTTTTTTGACTATTTATACTGAGTAATTTAACTATAATTGTATTTTTTTCTTTGATATTTATAAGTGAAAAACTATCCAAAACATTGGTTCTATCTTCATAATCTCTTGGGAAATGATTAAGTAAATCATTCACAGTTAAAATACTAGCTTTTTCCAAAGCTTTTATATAGTTATCTGTAGTTCTAAGAAGCGTTTTATTTAATTTTTCTCCAAGCATTATAGAAAAAATAATATTATATATACTAATTATATAAATTGTATTAGAAAATCAAACTTTTCCTTGTTTTTTAATAGATAAAAGATAAAATAGTAATGATTTAAAAATAATAAAAAATAAATGCAAGAATTATTTAAAAAATATAATGTAGAATTAGAACCTCATGAACTTGTAAAATTTGAGAAATTCCTAGAATTATTCAAAGAAAAAAATAGTCAGATAAATCTAAGTGCGATAAGAGATGATAATTGAATTATAGAAAAACATTTTATAGATTCTATTATGTTAAATATATTTGTAGAACTAGAATGAAAAGTTGCAGATATGTGAACTGGTGGTTGATTTCCACTTATTCCTCTTGCTATAATAAATCCTGATGTTCAATTTACATGAATTGATAGTGTTTGAAAAAAATTGAAAGCAGTAGATGAATTTGCTCAAAAACTAGAGTTAAAAAATGTAACTACATTAAATGGTAGAGCAGAAAAAATTGGTCATGATTTAAATTATAGAGAAAGTTTTGATTTTGTTACTAGTAGAGCAACTGCATTTTTCCCTACTCTTTTAGAATATGTAATTCCACTTTTAAAAGTTGGATGAGTATTTTGTGCATATAAACTTGATGATAAAGAAGAACTAAAAAGTGCAAAAAAAGCTCTAAGTAGACTTGGAGCAAAAATATTAAAAGTAAAAAATTATAATCTTGCATGACAAGATAGAACTATTGTTTTAATAGAAAAACTAGAAAAAACAAATCCTAAATACCCTAGAAAAGACTGAGTTCCTTTACTTAATCCTATAAAATAAATTAAAAATGATTTACATATTACCAACTGATACTTGTTTTTGAATAGCATGCTCTCTTGATGACATAAAAAGTTATGAAAGAATATACAAAATAAAAAAAAGAAGTCTAGATAAACCTCTTGCTATATTAGTTCCTGATTTTAAATGGCTAGAAAACAATACTAATTTAAATAGTGAACAAATAGATTTTTTAAAAAAATACGATAAACCATTTACTATAATGACAGATAGTCCTCATGTAAAAGTATGGATAGATTTTGTTAATGATGAAAATGGTGAAGAATTTTTAAATAGATGAGTTTATGAAAAATTTGCTTTTAGAGTAGCAAATAATAAAACACAAGATAGATTATTAAAAGAAAACTGACCTATGTTTTTAACTAGTGCAAATATATCAAATAATCCTGAAATTTATTCAAGTAGAGAAATAAAGGAAGTATTTGGTGAATACTTAGATAAATGACATATAAAATTTGTTTGAGAAAATACTTGAATACTTGAAAAAGTTAAGCCAAGTGAAATATTTGAGTTTGTATGAGAAACTCTAGAACAAAAATTTATAAGAAAATAAAAAACTAACATTTTAAAATGTTAGTTTTTTTATTCTCATGAAATTATATTGAGCGCATTTCTATAACCCATATTTTCACTATTAAGAGCTTTTGATATACGAGCAATAGTTGTAGAGCTCATACTAGTTTTTTTCTCTATTCTAGCATAAGATATACCATCATCTAGCATTTTAGCTACTTCAAATCTACGAGAAAACTCGAGTATCTCTTTTTCAGTAAGTAAATCAAGCATAAATTCAAAAATTCTTTCTTTACTATCCATTTTTGAAAGTGCAATTAATATAGGATCAAATTCATAAGCAAGTTCATTTTTTTTCATATTTTTAATATTTAATCTAAATAAAATAATTTTTAAAATAAAATTGTTAAAAACTTCTATAATATCACTTTAGTTAATTAAAGAATATTGTCATAAATCACTTTATCTATTTAAAGTAAAAAGTCAAAACAATATATTTAATTATTGTTAAAAAGTCTTAAATTGGCTTAAATTAGAGATTAAAACAATGTTAAAAACTTTTAACAAAAAAGATAGTTTTTAAGAAAACTATCTTTTTATAATCATATTATTTTCATCATTCACTCATATTTTTTTGTAGCCATTTCATTTACTACTATATTTCCTGGTTTAATCTTATTTAAAACTTCATCATAATGATCTAAATAATAATTATATTTAACTCTTGATTCTTTAAAGTAATCTAAAAGTATCTCTAAAAGTTCTAACTTAGCATGACC
>CALMDL010000296.1 GCA_937864995.1 uncultured Candidatus Altimarinota bacterium
TAGTAAAACTGCTGTTGATGAATTTACTGTTTTAGTGTTTTATGAAGATGTAGTTGAAGTTATTTCCAAAATAAAACTTTTCATAAAAAACATGGAAGAAAAATACAAAAGCAAATTTGATTTAAATTTGGCTATTGGAGTTTATTTTTTAGAAGATAATAAAGAAAAAATTGAATTTACAGATGCAAAAACAGATATTTATTATAATCCAGATTTAATGTATTTTAATATTAATAGAATAATTAATTTTTAATTTTTATGTTTGATGAACTAAAAAAATATTTATTTTTAATAATATTTTTTAAATTAGATTGATTTTGTTTTAGGTATCCAATGGATACCTTTTTAACCGTTAATGTAGAAAATGATTTAATTAATGATAACTGGCTTAAATTTAATAATACAGATTCAAATTTACAGCTTTATCTTCATAGTATATATTGTTGAACTAGATGTTCTTATTGTGATTGTAAGACATTTATAAAGTGAGATCAATCAGATTTTATAAAATATAAAGAATATATAATTCATCAAATACAATATTATTGAAATATAATTAAAAAACCGTTAAACTCTATTTATTTTTGATGAGGTACTTTTAATATTTGGCCAGATGAATCTATAATTGAAATATGTGAAGAAATTAAGAAAAATTTTAAGTTTTCTGATAATATAATTTGGCAAGTAGAAATTCAACCTTATTATCTAAGTGAAAATACTCTTAATATTTTGAAATCATATTGAGTTACTGATATTATGCTTTGAATTCAAACTTTTAGCGAAAAAGTAAATAAGCTAAATAATAGAAAATTTGATTTAAATAAAATTGACCTTGCAATTAATAATATTATTAATCTAAACTTTAGAAAAGTTTCTTTTGATATGATGTATAATTTGCCATATATGACAGCTAATGACTTAATATCAGATATGGAAAAAATGTATGAATATTGAATCAAATTAAAAAATAATAATATAAATGTAAATTTTGAACCAAATAGATGGGATATTTCAATGAGAACAACATTTTGAAGTTTATT
>CALMDL010000297.1 GCA_937864995.1 uncultured Candidatus Altimarinota bacterium
AGCTGATTCTAAATCATCATATTTTGAATAATAATATTCATCACCTATGAACTCAATATAATTAAATTTTCAAGGAAAAAATGGAGTTCATAAATAACTAGTTCAATCTTTCTTTATTGAATCTATTCTTCCATAATAATCATTATAATAATATATATTTTCTAAATCATTGAATACATAATTATCTAGTGGTAAATAATATACTTCTTCTGGTATTTCTTTTTTATAATTATTAAAATATTTTCTATAAGTTTTTCAATTATATGTATAGTAGATTATTTCTTGTTCATTTTCATAAAATAAAAATTTATCTATATTTAATCATAAACTATGGAATCAATCTCATCAAAAATATGAAGAAAATCAAAATAAATCTCAATTATTATTTTTTAAAAATATATATGGATAAATTGAGTTACTTTCTGCAAATAAAAAAGTATAACCATCTATATTTCTAGTACTTGCTCACCTCAAATTTTGTGCAGTACAATTAACCATTATTTTATATAAATCATTATTATCCTCTGGATTTTTATAATATAAAAAATAATCATCTATATGAATTATATCCTCTTTATTTAATGATAAATCCATAAAAGTAGATAAACTTCAAATATTTCAATAATTGTATTGAGCTTTTTTGATTTTATTTTCATGTAAGAAAAATACACTATTTGTATTTCTTCACAAGTATTCTATATTTGTATATCAACTCAATATAGTAGATATATTTTCATTATTTATTCAATTATATGATAAATAATTTTCATTTTTTATATTATATTCTTGAGCTATACTTGTTGAAGGGCTAAAAGCTGGTAGTAATTCTAATCAACAAGAATCATTATGAAATACTGCTCAAACCTTATCAATTCATAAAAAACTTATAAATAATAAAATAAAAATAGATGCTTTTCTTATATTCATTTTTATAACTTTAATTAATAAAAACAATTAAACTTATAAACTATACTAATTGGACATTAAATTTTCATTAAAATGTATATACTTTAGATAGACAACTAAAGTATTTATGCAATAATAAAAAAAGAATAAGCTTTGCTTATTCTTTTTTTATTCTCAAAACAATTCATCAAAATGTTCATTTACTATCTTGTAAAACC
>CALMDL010000298.1 GCA_937864995.1 uncultured Candidatus Altimarinota bacterium
AAAATCCAGAAATTGAATTATTTTCTACTAAAATTAGATTATTAGTAAGTGAAATAGTAACAGAAATAACTGATAAATGGCATAAAAAGAACTGATTATTTAAATATTTTGCAGAAGATTGATTAAAAAACATTCAATCCAATGCAGATATATTGAGTGATAAAATGTTTATAAGTGCTTTACTTATGAACGAAAGACTTAGTAATACAGAAAGTAAAACTTATGTACCATTTTCAGATGATCAAAAATTAGAAGAAATAAAATTTTTTCTAGTATCAGAATTTAAAGATAAAATAGAAAATATATTAAACTTAAATTCAAATACATATACTAATGCGTATGTTATTAATCTTTTTAATAATTAAAATATGTGAAACTTAATTTGAATAGGTAGATTTCCTGAAAAAGTAATAATAAACGATTCTGAGTTATTACACTCAGATTTCCCTGAAAATGTTGTAGCAATACCAACACAATTAAATATGGAGGATGCTGCAGAAAAAGAATTGATGGATTTTCAAGAAGCAATTATAAGAGTAATTGATGCAATTATAGATGAATGAATTGATGATTATCTAAAAATAAAAGGTACAAAATTGGAATCTGAAGAAGAAATAGATATAGAAAAAAGAAATCTATTACACGAAACAACTGCTATATGGGATGAGATGTTTATAAAAGCTCAATGAATTGAAGATGCAATTGACTTTGTATGAAATGATGAACAAGTATGAATTGATTTTAAACCAGAATATATACTATGAGCTATAGAGTGATTATTAAATACTTATAGAAATAGAGTATTTGAAAAATTAATTAGAAATGAAAAAAGATTTAGAAATAACAAATAAAACATGAAAGTAGTTATAATTTGAGCATCAAATGATAGAGAAAAATACGGAAATAAAATATTAAGAGACTTAGTAAAAAAATGACATAGTGTAATTCCTGTAAATCCAAAAGAAAAAGAAATAGAAGGTATAAGAGCTCATAGAAGTTTAAATGATATAAAACTTGATTTTGAAATAGTAAATTTCGTTGTAAAACCTGAAATAACTTTACAAATATTAGAAAAAAATGTAGAAATACTAAAAAATAAAACTATTTGGTGC
>CALMDL010000299.1 GCA_937864995.1 uncultured Candidatus Altimarinota bacterium
CAATGAACTATTATTTGAGAACAAATTGTAGATTATATACCTATAAATGATAATTGATGAAATGTTTTACCTGATAGTGAAAGAGTATTTGTATCAGAATGGAAATGATTTCCATATGAAGCATATGATGAAAAAGGTAATAAAATAATTAAATACTGGACTCCATCTGAATATTATTCAAAGAAAAATATAGAAGAAAAAACTATGATTTTTCCATGGGAAAGAATAAATGAAAAATTAGAACAAAAGAAAATACAAGCAATTATTGAAATGGCATATGAAAATTATAAATGAGAAAATATTGAATTTAACTCTGCAAAAGATTTTTATGTAGATTACAATACAAGATATGTTTGATTAAATCCATATTTCTTTATATCTCTTATTTTTTGATTATGAATATTCTGGTTTATATTCTTTATAATAAGAAGAAAAAATAAAGTAAAATGTGAAAATTGTAAAAAATGTATTAAAAAAGATATGAAAATTTGTCCATATTGTTGAGCAAAACAAAAAGAAAAGAAGAAATAAAATTTCTTCTTTTTTTTATAGTGGATTTTTAATCTTAGATGGCCATTTTTGCCATATTCTTTCTATATAACCAAGATTTATCATCATTATATCAGAAAGCTTACTGTATTTTGTTCTTTGTTCTTGATCAAATAATTTCTTTTGATCTTTTGAAACCTGAGATTTATTTAACTGTAATATATTAAAAGATATATTGTTAAAAATTTCTATTTTAACTTTTGTTAATTTTTCACAATCTCACATAGATCATTTCAAATATTCTTTTGCAGAATCAATTGAAACTGAAGCTTGCTCTCATTCAATTTTATACGCTCCATTTTTTAAATAATTACCTGCTTTAGCAACAGATTGAATACAAGCATCAGCATATAAATCTTTAAAAAAACTAGATTTTTCCCATATAGCATTTATTCAATCAAAATATGTAAGTTTTGCTCATTTTCAAAAATATAAATTTTTAGAATTAGCTAAATTTTGATAATATTCTTCTACTTCACAATCTATTTCGGTAAATTCTCAATCTAAAATTATTTGAAATACTCTATTTTCAGGAATATCTTGTAAGCAAACAAAATCTTCTATACTTCTAATAGATGATCATTTAGAAATAATATTGTTTTTTACATATGGTTTAACAGCATCATTACACATAGTAATTTTGCTTGTAATGCTCAAATTAGGTTTATCGCAGCTAGGAGTTTCTTTTCAAGCAAAAACTTGAAGATTTCAGAAGAAAATAAAAAAAGAAAATATTAAAAATATTTTTTTCATAAATTATTTTTTGTTAAAAAACTTAATAACTCAAACCAAAACTTTACCAAAAATACTATATCATTTTTTACAAACAATCATTCATTCATTTTTGATGTTTTCAGATACTTTTTTTCATTTATTTGTTTTTGATAATCAAATCATTGAAGCTACTGCAGTTCAAATTATAAGTCATGTTATAACTTTATCTACTTTTCTAGCTCACTCTTTTACGTTATTTCTTTTAAAAAACACAGGTTTTATATATTAATATTAAATTTTTTCTATTCTTATACTATGATTTGAAAATTTTAGTTTTGGTAAAGTTATAATAAGCAAGTTATTATCCATAGTTGCTTTTATACTATCAAAATCTAAATTTTCAGGTAATATAATGTTTCTTGAAAATTCACCCCAAAAACACTCAGTATTTCTTACAGTTATATCTTTTGAAAATATTTCTGGTCTAGATCTTTCTCAACTTATAGTTAAAATATTATTATGATATGAAATATCAATATCATCTAGGCTTATTCAAGCCACAGGAGCAAGTAATATAATCTCATATTTTGTTTCGATTATATCAACTGCAATTTGTCATATTTCATCTGAGTTTTCAAATTCTTCTTCAAATTCTTCTTCTCATTCTAATATTTCTTCAAATTCTTCTTCTTTACCTACACCAAAAAATTTAAACATAATATTTTTTTAGTAATTATAACTAAATTAATTATATATTTATTTGAAAAAATTCAAGATAAATGATAAAATTTAATTAATTAATATAAAAAAATAGATAATGAATAATTTTTTAGAAAAAATAAAATTACTATTTGAAAAATTGAAGTGAAAAAAAACTTCATATATCAAAATAAGCTCAAAAGATAAAATAAATCTTTTGGAGCAATTATCTAATTTATTACAATCTTGAATTCCACTGATAAATAGTTTGAAAATAATAATGTATCAAACAAAAAACAAAAAAGTAAAAGAACTTCTTGTTTCAATAATCGAATGATTAAATACATGAAATAATTTACATGACTGTTTTGAAAAATTCCCTCAAATATTTTGAGTTTTTGATTTATCAATTATTGAGATGTGAGAAGTAACTTGAAAACTTTGAGATTCTATTGAAACAATTAAATTAAAAGAAGAAAAAGCCAAAGAATTAAGATCAAAAATAATTTGAGCTTTAATTTATCCTATGGTAATTATTACTCTTTCAATTGGTATGATTTGAGTTTTTATGATATTTGTTATTCCAAAAATAGAACAAATGTACAAAGATTCTAAAGTAAATTTACCTAGTTTGACTCAACATGTTCTGGATACATCTAAATTTCTTCAAGAAAATATAATAATAATAATTTTCCTAACTATAGTATTAATATTTTGAATTATTGTTTTCAAAAATAATCCAAAAACAAAAATATATTGGGATAAAATGATTATTTCTATACCTATATTTTGACCATTAATAAAGAAAAAAATCCTTGCTTTATTTACTTCAAGTTTATGAATACTTTTAAAAAATTGAGTTATAATAAATAGTTCTCTTGATATAAGTTCAAGAGCTCTAGAAAATGATTATTACGAAAAAGAATTAAAAGAAATAAGTTCAAGAGTAAGTAAATGAATAGAATTAAGTGTTTTAATGTGAATAAATGAAATACAAAGTTGAAAAGAAAACTTTTTATTTCCAATAGAATTAGCAAGTGTTGTAAAAATATGAGAAGAAACTTGAAATTTAGCTTTATTACTTATAAAAATAAGTATAAAAATGAATAAAGAAATAGATGATATAGTAAAAAATATTCAAACTGCAATAGAACCTTTAGTTATTGTATGAGTAGGTTGAATAATTTGAACACTTATTATGGCAATAATGCTTCCTTTCTTCAATATGGTAAATGTAATATAACAAAAAAAGCTTAGATAAATCTAAGCTTTTTTTATTATTATAGATATTTAGAACAAACTTCTTCTAATTTAGCTTGTTGTTGAACTCAAACCATAGTTTCAACTGGAACTCCATCTTTAAATACAATTAAAGTAGGAATAGACATAACTCTAAATTGACCTGCAATTTCAGGAGCTTCATCTACATTTACTTTTCAAACTTTCATTTTCCCTTCCATTACAGAAGAAAATGAATCTAAAATTGGTAACATCATTTGACAAGGTCCACACCATTCAGCCCAGAAATCAACTAAAGTAACTCATTCTTTTATAGTCTCGTTAAAATTTTGTGCATTCAATACTAATGTCATATTTCTATTATTACAAATTAATTTAAAATAATGAGAATTATTCTCATTAAGCTATCTTATTTATATATTTATTTAAGTCAAATTTATAAAGCATATAAATAACGCGTGGTATTTTAATCAATTTTTTATATTTATCAAATTTTATTTTGAGTCAAAGTTTCAAAATAAATCTTTAAAAACCTTAATTGCAAGGTACTGTTCAATAAAAAAAGGTGATGTACAAATTGTTATAAAATCTGCTTTTTCAAAAGCATCAAGTATAACTTTTTTCTTTAAATCATAATCTATAAAATCTAGCTCTTTTTGAAAAAAATCTAGATCAAGATTTAAAATTATTCAATTTTTATATAACATTTTATCACTTCAATAATACTTCTCTACATATTCTTCTAAATTACTAGTATTTCTTATTTGAATTATATTTCAAATAAGTCCTTCATTTTGTGCTGGAATTATATAATCACCTACATTTAAAACTTCATTTGTAAAAGAAAAAACTTTTTCTAAATCAAAAGAATCTGGTTTTAAAATAATCTTATTATTATCTCTTGTATCAGCATGTTCATCTATATGAATTAAAATATTATTATCTCCTATTATTCATCTACTTCTAGCTTCATACCAAAAATAAAATGCATGATTATGATTATCAAAAAGTATTATTTCTTTTCATTTAATTTTTATCCTATAAAAATTTTTAAGACCATAATTTTTACTAAGCTTATCATCAAATCAAAAATCTTCAAAAGCAATTTTTTCTTTATCATCTTGCAATTTAATTTGATCTAAATTATCTATATATAAATCAATTATTTCGGGAACATAAAGTTTTTTATTCATTCTTTTTTCAAATGAAAACTCATTGTTTCAAACTGGTTTATCTATAAAAAATCATTTTTTATAAAACATTTTCTTCTTTTAAATTAATTAATTTTTATTATTATATAAAAAATAAAAAAATAAGTAAATAAATAATGAACAAAAAAGATATTCCACTATTTGCAGAAAAGTTAAGTCAAATGTTTCCTAATGCTAAAACTGAACTTTATTACACAAATGAATTTCAGTTACTTATAGCTATTTTAATGTCAGCTCAAACAACTGACAAACAAGTAAATATAGTAAATAGAAATTTTTTTAAATTTCTAAAAGAGCCAAATGATTGAGCAAATATGGAAGTAGATTATATAAAGGATTTTATAAATAGTATATCTTTTTATAATAATAAAGCAGAAAATATAAAAAAAACTTCTATATTATTAAAAGAAAAATTTAATAGTAAAATACCCAAAACAATTGATGAACTTATAACTCTACCTTGAGTTGGTATTAAAACTGCAAAAGTATTTTTAGCAGTTGTAGAAGATGCACCATACATATGAGTTGATACTCATGTACATAGAGTTTTAAATAGATTATGACTCGTAAAAACTAAAACCCCTCTTGAAACTGATAAAAAAATAACTTCTGGTTTTACAAAAAATAATCACTCAATGCTTCATAATACACTTGTTTTATTTGGTAGATACCATTGTAGTGCTAGAAATCCAAAATGCATATCTTGTCCTTTTAGTGAAAAATGTGATTTTTATAAAAAAGAAAATAAAAAAAAGTAGTTTAAAAACTACTTTTTTTTATTTTAAATTATATTTACCATTAGGTACATCTGAAGTTACTTTTCTATCTTGAAAAGTAATAACTCTTTTATTTAATGCATTTACTATACTAGCATCATGAGTTGCCATAATAACTGTTTTTCACTCTGCATTCAAATCAAGAAATATATCCATTATTTCTTTTGCTGTTTCTGGATCTAAATTTCAAGTTGGTTCATCTCAAATAATTATTTTTGGGTCATGAACCAAAGCTCTAGCAATTGCAACTCTTTGTTTTTCACCTCAACTTAATTCATAAACAAATTTATCTTTTTTAATTAAAAGTCATACTTTCTCCAAAGCTTCAGGTACTTTTTTTCTAATAAGTGCATCACTATAACCACATACTTCCATAGCAAAAGCTACATTTTCGTATACTTTTTTTGATTCAAGTAATTTATAATCTTGAAATATTACTCATATATCTCTTCTATATGCAAGTAGAGTATCTTCTGTCATTCATCTATAAAGAGCTAAATTACTATCCAAAATAATATCACCTCTTTCAGGACGAAAATCTCAAATAATAGATCTAATAACTGAGGTTTTTCCACTTCAAGAATATCATATCATAAAAACAAATTCTCACTTTTTTATTTCTATATCTATATCTTTTAAAATTACTTTATTTCTAAAAGAAAGTGTAATATTATCTATTTTCATTATTTATTTTTATATTTTTAAAACTATAACTAAATTTAATATTTTTTATACAAAATGCAATATAAAAAACTACTTTACCTTTTCAACAAACTCAAAAGTTCAAGTATTTACAACTATTTCATCTCATTCTTCGATTGATGGAGGAACTTCAAGTTTTAATCAAGTATTTGTTATTACTTCCTTATTTTCACTACTTCAAACAAGTGGCAATGCTTCTACAACTTTAAGTTTCATATATGTTGCAAGTATAATTCAAACAAAATTTCAATTATGTTGTTGTATATCTATAGTTGCTCATTCTGATAAAAAATATTTCATATCACCTACATCATCTTCACTTAACTCAATTTGTTCATAGTTTTCACCATTCATAAATACATAAACTCATGCAGAATTATATAAATATTCAAAAACTGTTCTTTCTAAAATTACATCATTTAATTTATCATCACTACTAAATACTTTATCAGTCATAGATCAACTTGAAATATTTTTTAATCTCATTTTAACAGTTGTTGCTCATCTACCACCTCTATGAGATTCCCATTTTGTTACAAAATATAAATCTCCATCAATATCAACTACATTACCTGGTCTTGTTTCAAATGCTGTTTTCATAAATAATTGTTAATTTAAATAATTGAAAATAATAATAATGAAATTATCATTATTTTCAAAAAATAAAAAAAGATAAGTTTACAACTTATCTTTTTTATCACATTTTTTTACATCAGAGTACATTTCTTTTTCTATTTCATCCATAAATTTAATATATAATTTTGGAGTAATAATTTCCTTGTGGTATAAATCTTTTATTGTTTTTTCTTCTAATTTTAAAAGTGATTTATTTACAAGTTTTGACTCAATTGCATTTATAGTTGCTTTATGTGATGAAAATATTTTAATTCTTTTTTCATCTGCTTGTTTATTAAACATAGCATAAAGCTCTATTATTTCATCAAATAAATGTTTATCAAATCAGAAATCAATATCAGCTAATAATCTCAATTCTTTAATTACTTTTCTTGTTATTATAAGTCTTGTTCTATTTCTAATATATGAATCTAAATCTGTCGAAGTTCTTTTATAAATTCAAACTACAAATCTAGAAAATATATCATAGTCATTATGTCTATTTGAAATACTTCTTAATTGTTCATGAGATAATTCAAGTCTTTCAATTTGTTTTTCTATTTTTCTAAGAATATATTTAAAGTTTTTTTCATCTATTTCATTATAGAAAAATAGTTCTTTTAAATATTGCTTTTCAATACCTAAAGCATGTAGTGATAAAGCTCTTCTTATAAGATTTTTTGGATCATCTCATTTTTCTTCCAAAACCTTTTTCATTCTTTTAACTGCTGAATGTAATTTTTCACTATATTTATCTTTTAATTCATCATATTCTATTTGAGTTAGATAAGCTTTTTTAAAAGAAAGATTCAATTTTTGAATTATTTTTAAATTTGATAATATTTTTCATTCTTCATATTCAAACTCTTCAAGTCTATGAAGTCTATCAACTCTCAATCTTCTCATTAAAACTGGAGTAAGCGGAGCTTTTACAAAAAGAGTAAACATTATACTTCATATAGTTAATACCAAAAGAAAATCTTTTATAGAAAAACTATATGCCCAACCTACTGATTCTTGAAATGCTATAACTTTTGTATAATCTGGATCTCAAACTCATGGAATTAATAGAACCATCATAAGTGCCAAAGCTCATCTCAGACTTCACCAAGACAAAAGTATAGACCAAGAATTTGGGATATGATCTTCTATTTTGAAAAAATTATTTATCCAAACTGGTATATAAACAGATATAACTCTAGAAATCATAACTACTAATATAGTTACAAAAAGTGGAAATATAAA
>CALMDL010000300.1 GCA_937864995.1 uncultured Candidatus Altimarinota bacterium
TAGAATCTATTATGTTAAACAAACTACCTAAAAATTATATTTTAGAAGAATGAAAAAAAACACAAATAATAGCAAGAAATAACCTAAACTATGTTTATATGTTATTAAATGATAAAATTTGGATTTTTAAACCAAACACTACAAACTATAAAAACACTCAAAGCTTAACTTACATATGACAAATAGAAGGTGCTACAAAAACAATTAAAGATTTTTATGTAAACTATGATTGAGAAATAACTGTATTAAACGAATGATGAATATATAAACTTACTTTTGAAATAAGTGATGATAAGGTTATCATCAGATAAAATAGAGAAAAACTAATAAAATAAATACAAAAAATATATCTTTAAAACATAAAAAAACAATTTTTCAAAAAAGTTTTGCAAATTTTAGTTTTATGATTAGAATTTGCAGGCTTTTATTTAAAACATTATTAATATATATCAAATCAAGACTATGGAAAATTTAAATTTAAACGCTCAAATAAGAAATACTGAGGAAAAATTAAGTGAAGTTAGAGCTGCAAAAATGATCCCAGCTGTAGTTTATTGAAAACATCAAGAACCTATTGCTATAAAAATTGACAATTCAGAATTCATAAAATTATTTAGAGTTTCTGGAGAATCTCACATTATTAACTTAAATATTGGTAAAAAATCTATTGAAGTATTAGTTCATGATTTCCAAAAAGAACCTGTTAATGGTGATTTTCAACATATAGATTTTTTTGCTATTACAAAAGGTGAAAAAGTTCATACTAAAATTCATTTATCTTTTGTTGGTACTTCAAAAGCAGTAAAAGAAGGTGCTATTTTAGAAGAACATATTAAAGAATTAGATGTAAAAGTTTTACCTAAAGATTTAGTAGATTCTTTTGAAGTTGATTTATCAAAATTAGTTGAAATGGGAGATGTTATTAGAGTTTCTGATTTAGGAATTTCTTCTAAATTTGAAATAATTGCTAATGCTGATGATATAGTTGCATCTGCAAGTAAACCAGCTAAAGTTGAAATTGAAGAAGCTCCTGCTGCTACTGAAACAACTGAAGAAACAAAATAATAAAAATAATTTTTAAAAAAGAGTATTTAGAATATAATTCAAATACTCTTTTTATTTAAATGCTAATTAAAAAAAAAATGAAAGTTAAAATTTTTTGAAATAAAGAAAATGTATGAGAATTAAATGATAAAGTATTATCTTCTCTAAATGAATTAGGATTATCTGAATTTATAAATATTGAAATTACAAATGATGAAAATTTAAAAAATGAATTAAATATAACTAAAGAACCTGCTTTAATAATTGAAGAAGAATCTATAGACTTTAGAGATACAATTTTTGAATGAATAATACCTAGTGATGAAGAAATAAAATCTATGTTTATAAGTATTATTGGATGATGAGAAACTGGATCAAGCTGTGCACCTGGATGATGTGGAAGCGGATGTAGTTGTTAACAAAATAAAAAACCTGACTAAGTCAGGTTTTTTATTTTGTTAATTATTTTCAATTTGATCTAAATCAGTTGAAGCTGATTCTTGTTTAATTTCAGGAGAATTAGTAGATTTTTTAATTATTGTAAAATAATTAGTATATACTAGTTTTCATCATGAAAAATATTTAATTTCATAAACATTTGTTCATTCTGCTAAATTATTATATTCAACATCAGCATGATATCTCCAAGTAGAACCATTAAATGAGCTTAATTTAAAATCATTAACAGTTATAGAATCAATCCCCTCTGCTTTAACATTTCATCTGATAGTAATAAAACTTTCAGTTGTAGTATATGTTGTTTGAGTTGTAGGAGATGTAAATAAAAATTGTGAACCATCTACAGTGAAATTATGTACTTTTGGTCAAGTAGATGTTGTAGTGGTATTTGTTTGAGAATTAGTATCATTAGAATCAATATTACTAGAACCTAAACTATAATATACTGTATAAACTTCTCTATGAATTATATCATTAGAATCATCATATACTTTAAAAACTAAATCATTTTCTTTATTTGAGACATCAATATTTTCAAATTTAAAAGTTTTATTTGTTTTTGATAATGTTGCTTCTTTTCAATTTACTGTAATACTTGATATTTCAGAATCATTATATGTTCAAGAAATATTTATTAATGGAGATGAAATATTTGATTCATCTACTAAATTGTTAAAACTTAATATTTCTCATGTTGATGTATTTGATAATGAACCACTTTGAGTTTCAGAATCTTCATTTTCGATTTCTTCAATACCATCTTCAACAACATAATTTGATCATTTATTTAAAATATACCAATCTGATTTTATAAAAAATTGATCTATATTTTCTTTAAGTAATGTTAAATCTAAATCACTTTTTGAAGCATCAGACCTAGATATAGTTATCTTTTCACCTGGTGCTAAAACAGTATTTTTTCAAACTAAATTTGCAACCTCAACAAATCATGAAATTAAATATATTGTTGATCACATTTCATTTTGAGAAACAGACAAATGTGAATTTTCATCTATTTTTAAATTAGCAAAACTTAAGTTTAAATCAACTGGTTTTAATGCATCAAGCCAAACCTCTCATGAGCTAACTGTAAAAACAGAATCTTCACCATATTTTAATTCTCACAATCTATTTACTTTAAAACTTAATAAAGTGTCTAAATTTAATGATGCTGTTCATTGTTTAACAAGTATTTTTTCTCATTTATAAAGAGTTCAATCACCTTCCAAATCTTTTTTGTAATCACCTGGATAAATTATTGTTGCTTGTGAAGATTCTCAATCCAATAAAACAGTAATTCAAGATTGATTTTCTATATTTGTTTTTGTATCACTTGAATCTCATGAAAATAAAGAAAATATCAAAAATAATACTAATATTCATCAAATAATTGGTACAATATAATCTTTTATATTTTTTTGAAGTGATGTACTTCCTCTTCTTCTTGTCATTATAACAATATTATAATATAATTTACCTCTATAATATAAGCAAAATATTAAAAAATACAACTCTAATTATTAAAAATAAATAGTTGTATATTATACAATAAATATATATATCTGTAAACTTAAAATAATAAAAAATAGCATATAGCTATTGATTAATTAGCAAATTATTTATAATGAGCTCGCTTTTATATATATATAATACAATGCTTATGAAAAAAATAATCGCATTATTAAGTGTTTTAGCTTTAACTTTATTAGCATCTTGCGGTAAAGCTGAAGAAACTACTACTGAAGAAGTTACTGCTACTGGTACTGAAGTTGAATCTACTGAAGTTGTTACTGAAGAAGAATTAACTGAAGAAGCTACTACTGTAGAAATGAATTAATTAATTCATTACAAATAAAAAAACTAACAATTTAAATTGTTAGTTTTTTTATTTGTTAATTAACTAAAAATAGTTAAAATCTGCTCTAATTTTAAAAAATAATTTATAATAATGAGTTCCCTAGAAAAAAGACTATTAAAAAAATTAAGATCTGCTATAATGGATTTTGATATGATAAAGCCTTGAGAAACTGTATTACTTTGAGTATCTTGATGAAAAGATTCTATGGTTTTATGATATTTATTAAATGAATATAGAAAAGTAGTAAAAGATAAATTTGAAATAAGATGAATTTATATTTTTAAAGAATTTTTAATAGATTGTGATATAAATTTTGAAGAAAAAAGAAAATATTTTGAAGATGTTTTAAACATACCTCTTGAAAAAGTAAATATAAACCTTCCTGAAGAATCTAAACTTAACGATTGAGTTGGACAAAGCTGTCAATGGTGTGCATATGCTAGAAGAATAGCTATGTTTAAACTGTGTCAAAAATACAATGCAACAAAAATAGCCTTTTGACATCATATGGATGATATAGTTGTTACAACTATGATGAATATGTTAGAAGGGAGAAAATTAAAAATAATGCCTCCTGTTAATAAAATGAGTAAATGAGATATAACTTTTATTAGACCAATGGCATATATAAGAGAAAAAGAATTAGTAAGTTTTGTAAAGCAAAAAGAAATTCCTTATTCTGCTTGCAATTGTCCTGTTTGAGAAAACACTATGAGAAATAAAATTAAATATTGAATTATTTGGGAAAACGAAAAAAACTTCCCTAAATATACAGAAAATATGTTTTGGGCACTTATAAGAGATTTTAGAGAAAAATATGAAAAAGATGGTTATACTATGTAATTATTGCATATTAAATAAAAATATGTTAATATATTAAAAAGTTTAAATATTAACATATTTTTTTATGCCAGAAAGTATATATTCATTAAAAATTTTTCATTGATTTGATAAAGAAATAGTTGATTCTATTGTAAATAATTGTGAATTAAGGAAATATAATTTATGAGAATTAATAATTGTAGAATGAGAAGATAGTAATTGAGAAGGTTATATATTAAAAAGAGGTAAAGTTGCAATATCAATTTGAGGGAAAAAAATTGCAGAATTAAATCCTGGTGATATTTTTTGAGAAATAGCCCTACTTAATGAAGAGCAAAGAACAGCTACTGTTAGTGCAATATCAGACCTAGAAGTTATAGTATTAAATCTAAATGATTTAATAAGTATAATAAACAATGATTCTAATAATATTAATAAAATTATTATTGAAAGAATAGAAGAAAATTTAAAATTATAATAAAAAAAGACCATAATGGTCTTTTTTTATTTTGTTATTATTCTAAAAGCTTTTTTTCATTTTCTAAGTAATATAAATTTATCATTTACAAAACAATTACTCAAATCTAAATTAAAATCAATAACTTTTTCTTCATTTATAAATATAGATCATGCTTTTATTGCATTTCTAGCATTTGAATTTGATGATTCAAGTCAAGATTTTACAATCGTTTCAAATAAATTTTCTCAAGAATAATTAAATCATCACATTGCAAATTGAAAAGTAGATAATTCATCTATTTTTAATGATTTTAATATCTCTAATTTTTCATTTTCACCAAACATAAAATCACTTATTTTTTGAGATAAATTAGCTTCATCCGTTCAATGAATAATTTCTACAACTTTATATGCAAGTAATTTTTGAGCTACTCTATCCTCTGGTTTTTTCATATGATTAGCAACTATTTCATCTATCTCCTCTGTTTCAATCAATGTAAGCATTTTTAAATATCTAGATAAATCTTCATCACTAGTATTCATAAAATATTGATAAATAAAATATGGACTAGTTTTTTGTTTACTTAAAAACATAGCATTTCATTCACTTTTACCAAATTTTTTACCGGTAGAATCAGTTATTAAAGGCCAAGTTAAAGCATATGAATCAGCTTCATATTTTTTTCTTATAAGTTCAGTTCAAGTTACCAAATTTCACCATTGATCTTGTCATCAAATTTGAAGTGTAACAGATTTATCTTTAAATAGTTTACAAAAATCATATCATTGTAAAAGCATATAAGAAAACTCAGTATAACTTATAGATTTATCAGGATCTTCAATTCTTTTTTTAACAGTATCTTTACTCATCATAACATTAACTGTTATGTATTTTCCTACTTCTCTAAGAAAATCAAGATATCACATATTTACATAAAAATCCTTATTATTTACAAAATCATAACTAAATTTTGAAAGAGTATATTTTTCTAGATTTTTAATTATTGATGTAATTTGAGTAGATATCATTTTTTGATTATTCAAAAGTACTTCTTCAGATAAAAAAGTTCTTTCACTATCTTTTCATCCTGGATCTCAAATCATACCAGTTGCTCAACCAGTCAATGCAATATATTTATTTCATCTTCTCATCAAATGAACTCAAACCATAAATCATATAAAATTTCATAAATGCAAAGAATCAGCAGTAGGATCAAAACCACAATAAAAACTCCCTTTTCATTCATCAAAAGTTTTAAATAATTCTTCACTTGAAAATTGATACAATAATCATCTGTCAGATAGTTCTTGTTTTAAACTCTTCATTTTTAATTAATTACAAATAAATAACTTAAAATAATATATTTAAAAAGTGCTATAAATCAATAAAAATTTGATTTTTAGTCTATTTTAGTTAAATTAAGTTAAATTAAAAAAAACTTATAAAAATATGATATTTTGGGATAGAAAAAAATATACTGACCAAAACCCATATCTTACAAAAGATATATGTCCTTTTTGTAAAATAGAAGAAGATGAAAAACCTCTTTTAGT
>CALMDL010000301.1 GCA_937864995.1 uncultured Candidatus Altimarinota bacterium
ATGCTTTTTGGTGAATCTATGACTTTAATTAGAGTTATAAGTATTTTATTTATTCTTATAGGAATAGTTGGTCTTAAATTTACTACAAACTAAAAATATATGTAAAAGTTGAGCCTTGATTCTCTTTTGAGTCTAGCTCAATTTTTATACCATTTTTATCACAAATATTTTTTACAATACTAAGACCTATTCCAAATCCACCTGTTATATTATCGCCTCTATAATATCTTTTAAAAACAGTTGATGTATCTTTTATACCAACTCCTTCATCTTTAAAAACAAGCCTTATATTTTTATCATCTTTTATTAAACTAACATAAATATTTGAATCATTTTTTGAATATTTTATTGCATTTGATAGATTATTATCAATTATTCTATAAGCTTCAATCTCATTAAAAACTATTTCAATATTTGCTTCAATATTTTTATGAAAAACTATATTTCTAGCAACTGCTAAGTCATTGAAAAACTCAACTCTTTTTTCTAAAAATGAAGATAAATTAATATCTGTTTTTAACTCTTTTACCTCATGTTGTTGCATGTAATACTCTAAATCTTCATAAATAATTGTCATATTTTTCAAAGCAGATTTTACTCTTAAAATATTTTTATCATTTCTTAATCTCATTGATAACATATCAATATTTATTCTAGCAACTCCTATTGGAGTTTTAAGTTCATGCATAGCATCTTTTAAAAACTCATCTAAATAGATATTTAATTTTTTATATGGCTCAATGCTCTGTTTTATTACAAAAAATGAGAGTAAAAATATAAAAAAAGTAACTATTGAGATAAGTATTAAGGCATTATATATAACCTCACTATAATCGTTGTTTTTGCAAACAATTAAAAATGAAGCATCTAAAATATTTTGATTTAACTCTTTTTGATAACAAAATCTATCTTTAAATTTTTTAAAATCTTCATAAAAAAACTCTAAAGATTCATTTGAAGAGAATATTTCATTTTAAATATAGCAAATAAGAAGTCGAATTAAACATT
>CALMDL010000302.1 GCA_937864995.1 uncultured Candidatus Altimarinota bacterium
TTAAACATAGATAAATGATGAGAAACCAAGTTTTGTTTTAATCATAGTGAACTTACAATTTCACAAACGCAAAGTTTTTCAGATTTTGAAAGTAAACATAATATTTTTATCCTATTTGGTTCAGATAATATATTAAATGCTTCTTTTAAAAAATCTATATCTTCAATATTGCTTAAGCAAAATTTATTCATAAATAAAAAATTATTAAATATCAGTATATCAATATATATTGATATACTGATATTTAATAATAAATCAAGTTAAAAATAAAAAACTATTATTTATAAATAATAGTTTTTTATTTTTTTAAGGAAATTACAATGATTTATTTTTAATAAATTCTAGTTTTTTTTCTCTACTCATTTTTTTTATTTCTAATTCCCTTTTTGTAGCAAGACTTCTATTTTCAAACTCTTCAAAATAAATAATCTCAACTGGTTTTCTAGCTAGAGTATATTTTGCTCAACCTATTAATTCTCAATTATGTTGTCTAACTCTCCTATCTAAATCAGTTGTTATTCAAGTGTAGAGAGATTCATCTTTGCATTTTAAAATATATGTAAAATACGCCATTATCTGTTTTGAATTATATAAAAAGATGTCACCATTCAAGTAGTTTCTGTTCTAAGAATCCTATCTCAAAGATGAACTTGTTCAAAAAACATATTTTTAAATTTTTTTATTTCATCATCACTAAATCCTCATTCTGGTCAAACAAATAAATTAATTGTATTATCATAATCAATTTTTGTTTTTTGAATTAATTTACTATTCTCAGAGATTGTATGAAAAAATATATTTTGATTTTTTATAAGTGGTGAAAAATCATATTTATCTAGAAAAACTATTTCTGGAACATGAAGTCTTCATGATTGTTCAACTGCTTCTATTGCTATTTTTTGTAATCTTTCCATTTTATTATCACTCATAATAAGTTTTTGGCTTCTCTCACTTCTAAAAAATACAAAATTTTTTATTCAGATTTCAACTCATTTTTGAATTATATATTCTATTTTTTCAAGTTTATTTGGTATTGCTTGATACAAATTTAATTCAAAATCAATTTCACTATTATTT
>CALMDL010000303.1 GCA_937864995.1 uncultured Candidatus Altimarinota bacterium
AATAGTAACATCTATTTTTCAGATTTTTGCATTGTCTATATCAAGTATCTTAAAAGTAAGTATTTCTTCTATATCTTGAGAATCATCTTCTCTTTTAACATCAAAAGTTATAACTTCTCAGTTTGAAGGAAATCATTCAAGTATATGTGTTATAACATAACTTATAGTTTCTCAATCAAACTCTTTTTCATCAAGTCAGATATGCTCTAAATCTAAATCAAATTTATATAAAACCTCTTCAATCAATACATCACTTTGTACTAAAAAAGAATTTTTACCATTTTTTACAAACTCTTCACTTTCTTTATCTGTCTCATCTCTTATCTCACCAAAAACTTGTTCGATTATATCTTCCATAGTAACCAATCCAGAAACTCATCCATATTCATCTATAATTATAGACATAGTTCTATGAGCTCATTGTAAAGTTTCAAAAAGTTTTTGAATTGATTGAGTCAAAGGTACTTTTAATACTTTTTTAAGTTTTATTTCACTAAGTTTTTTATCTTTATTTCAATAACTTAATTCTCTTATTATATCACGACCTGTAACATAATAATCTATCTTATCTATCGTACCAGTAAAAACAGGAATCCTAGAATGAGTATGACTTAGATAAAAGTCCATTGCTTCTTGTATAGTTGTATCTATATCTAGTGCATCTATCTTAACTCTAGGAGTCATAACTTCTTCTACAGTAGTATCATCAAAATCAAGAATAGATTTTATTTTTTCATGTTCATCATCATCTATACCACCTTTATCTCTTCACATATCAATAAAACTTTCTATTTCTTCTTCTGACATAGTTTCAACATGTCACTTTTTACTAAAAATCTTAACTATAAATCAAATAATTAAAATTAATGGGTATAAAACATAGATAAGTACTTTATAAATAGGAGCAACAAATAAAGCAATTGATGTTGCATTTTTTATTGCTATACTTTTTGGAATTATTTCTCAAAAAAGCAATAATAAAAATGTGATAACTCATGTAGAAATTCAAACTGCTGTAGCTTCAGTTAATCACATACCTGAATTTCTAGCTATAGAAATAGCTATAGTAGTAGCAAGTGATGCCGTGAATGTATTTACTAAATTATTTCAAATAAGTATAGTAATAAGTAACTTATCACTATCTTCTCTTACTTTTTTAAGTGATTTAGCTCAAAATCTCCCCTCTTTAACAAGTGAATCTATTTTATGTGTAGCAAGCGACATAAGTGCTAATTCACTTCAAGAAAAAAATGCTGACATTGCAAATAAACAAATAAACAAA
>CALMDL010000304.1 GCA_937864995.1 uncultured Candidatus Altimarinota bacterium
ATTGATTATGCAATTTGGTATTATTTAAAATATTATCCAAGTCCTAAAAAGTTTGCATCAAAATTGAAACAAAGATATGGTCCTCAAAGTGAACTTTGAGAAAAATATGGATGAATAACTGATGAACAAATAGATTTTATAATAAAGGAAAAACTTTCTAGTATAGTTTTGGAAGATGAAGTTATAAAATCAAAAATAAGAAGTTATATAGAAAAGTGAAAATCTAAACTTTATATAAAACAAAAATTATATGAAAGAATGGAGCAAAAAGAATTAATTGAAAACTATTTAGAAGAAGCTTTTTTAGATTGAGAACAAGAAAATTTGATTAGGGAATATAAAAAACTTGAAGGGAAATTTGAAAAACAAAAAATAATAGAAAAATTATTTAGAAAATGATTTAATTATGACGATATAAAAAAATTGTTTTAAAAAAGAATATAACTATAAGTTATATTCTTTTTTCTTGATTATGCTTATTGCAAAAACATATATTAATACTCAACCAAATACTATAAATGTTCATATGTATCCAAATATTTGAATTAATATTCATCAAATAATTAATCATCAAACATTTGCTAAATTTGAAAGCATTTTTATTGGTGCGCTAGATGCATTTGCATCTATTTGTTTTAGATTCTTTTTTTCTGCATATGTTTTATTATATTCATTACTAAATTCTCATTGTGATAATGGCATACCTGCAGCATATCATATACTATTTATTAATCACAATCATAAAACAATAAATATTGAATCAAAAAATCAAAAGAAAAATATAGATACTCATGATAGTAGTACTCAAAACATCATAACTTTAAATACTCACATTTTCTCTGATAAATTAATAAGTGGAATTTGTGCTCAATAAGCTGGTATTGCTAAAAATGCAATAAAAACATAAGCTGTAAATATATTTTGTAAATTAAATTTTTCTAATTCATTAGAATTTGAAGATAATACTCAATCTATAAAATCAATTAAAAATGAAGTTACAAATGTATCCCAAAAACCAAAAAGTGTAAATATTGATCATACAATTAAAAGTCTATAATTATATGGTGGTTCCATAATGATTTGAAAAAAACTTTTTAAATCTTCTTTTGTAGTAATATAAACTTCTTTGAAATCAATTTTATTTTTTTGTTCTACTGGTTTTAAAAATAATACTTTTATATTTTTAGTTTTTTCAATTAAATCAGTTTTATTTGATATAATATTTGTTTTATAATCATTTATAGAATTTACAAGAGATTCCTTTGTTATAAGTTTTAATTTTTTGAAATCATCAAATTTAAGTTCATTTTCAGAACTATCAAAATATTTTGTAATAAAAAATATAAATAATATTATAAGTATTACAAGAATTATTACTGCAATTAGTGTATTAAATGCTAGTATAATTCATGAAGAAATAAGTCAAACTAGACTTCAAACTCAACTCCAAATATTTCTTTTTGAAAATAATGTAGAATATTCACTAGGATCAGCATTATTCATTATATATGAGTAACTAGTTACATCACTTATTTCTTTTATTATTCAATATAAGGCTACAGCAACAAAAAGTAATAGTATATTAAAAAATGATCAATATAATTTTTTTAATGCTTCAATTGAAAAATCAAGCGATAATTCAATTGTACTTGTTTGATATATAAAATATAAAAATATTATCGCAACTAAAAGCATTAAATATGCTCAAAATAAAAATATTTTTTTAGGTGTAAAATATTTTTGAAATACTCAAACTGGACTATCTGCAAAAAATGATACTAAGTTTCAAAGTCATAAAAATATTCATACAATTAGTGGACTTTTTAATTGTATCAAGAAGAAAAATACCAATGTGAAGTGAAAACACATCCATACAAACGATGATATAAATCAGTAATGCATAAAGTTTTTTTTCTTTATATCATCAAATTTATTGTCAACTGTTATAAAATTTTCCATTGTAAAAATTTAATTTATAATTTTAGTTATTTATATATTAGCATTTATTATATTTTTATGCAAAAAAACAAGCTATTAATTAACTTTTATATTCTTTTTTTTATTTTGTAATTTAAGTTTTTTTTATTAAAATTGAAATTAATAATTTTTAATTAATTTTTATGTCACAAAAAATAACTTGTCCTCATTGTCATAATTCTATTGACTTAGATAAATTAGCAGATGAAAAATATAATCAAATTTTAAAAGAACAAGAAGAAAAACTTAAACAAGAACAAGAAGCTCAAAGAGAAATTTTTGCAAAAGAATTGGAAGAAAAAACCATAGAAATGAGAAAAAAAGCACAAGAATTTGCTGAAAAAAAGGCTTTTGAAGAAAGACAAAAAGTAGAGCTTGAAATGAAAGATATGGCTTCTAGATTACAAAAAGCAGAAGAAGAGCAAATGCAAGCAAAAAAAATGGAGCTTGAATTTATGAAAAAACAAAGAGAGTTAGAAGATAAAGAAAAAAACTTTGAACTTGAAATTGAGAAAAAACTTTTTGAAGAAAGAAAAGTTATAGAAAAAAATTTAGAAGAAAGATTGAAAGAAAATTCTAAAAAAGAAATGGATGAAAAAATGCAATCTATTCAAGAAGAATTTAGAAAAAAAGAACTTGAATATCAAAAACAACAAGAACAGTTAAAAAGATCTCTTGATGATGCAAAAAGAAAAGCAGAACAAGCAAGTCAACAAATACAATGAGATATTCAGGAAGAAGATTTAAAAAATATTATAACTCAAGCTTTTCCAATTGATAAAATTGATGATGTTGCAACTTGAGTAAAATGAGCAGATTTAATACAAACTGTAAAAAATAATTTTGGTCAAAGTATTTGAATTATAGTTTGGGAAAGTAAAAATACTAAATCTTGGCAGGATGCTTGGGTTATGAAACTTAAAGATGATAAATTAAAATCAAATTGAAATATAGCTATCTTGGTAACTAGTGTATTACCAAAAGAAATAAAACATTTTTGAATGGTAGAAGATGTAATGGTTTGTAGTCCTGAATATGCCATAGCTGTTGCAACTATGCTTCGTGATAAATTACTTTCTATTTCAAAAGTAGAAAAATCTCTAGAATGAAAAGATATAAAAATGGAAATGCTTTACAAATATCTATCTAGTCAAGAATTTTCATGAAAAATTTCTATGATGGTTGATGTTTTTTCAAATTTAAAATGATGAATTGATGCTGAAAGAAGAGCTATGGAAAAAAATTGGAAAAGAAGAGAAAAAGATTTAGAAAGAGCAACTTTTGCAATTACTGGTATGTATTGAGAACTAGAAAGTCTTATGTGACAAGCACTACCTTGAGCAGAAAGATTAGAATTATGAGCTTGAAATGATGATTATGATTTAGAAGATTAAAAATTTTTATGCATAAAAAAATAAAAGAATTATCGGCAAAGAGGATTAAGTATTTGATTGAAAAACAAATACCTTTTTATGAGTGAAATAAAACATATTTAAAATGACTTAGAGAAGAGTTAAAAGAAGTAGAAGAGGAAATAAAAGAAAATAATAGTGTGTATTTAGAAGATGAACTTTGAGATGTATTTTGGGATTATTTATGTTTTTTGCATAGTCTTGAAAATGAATGAAAAATAACAAGTGCAGATAGTGTATTTAAAAGATGCTATAAAAAGTTTGGTGAAAGAGTATGATTTGATTGAAATTGATGACATAATTGGCAAGAAGTTAAAGATAAACAAAAACAAGAATTAAAAATAGAACATAATAAATTGTATAATAATGACAGATAAATTATCACTTGATTTCTTTTGAAAAACTCCAAGTTTTAAAAGAAAAATTATTCAAAACGTAATTATAGATAGAAAAAGTAAATACACTGCTGTTTTATGATTTGTAACTTCAAAAGAAGAAGTAGATATTTTTATGAAAGAAATTTTTAGTGATTCTTATTTTA
>CALMDL010000305.1 GCA_937864995.1 uncultured Candidatus Altimarinota bacterium
AACTTCTAAAAGTTATGATTTTTTTTATTAGTTTTATTTAAATGGTCGGAAATGCAGGACTCGAACCTGCAACCCCTCGCTCCCAAAGCGAGTGCGCTAGCCAATTGCGCCAATTTCCGTAATATATATATTCATTTTTTAAAATGAAGAATGGCTTTGCCATTCGTAATTTTTCTTCGAAAAATGAAGAATGGTGGGTATAGATGGAGTTGAACCATCGACCTCATGATTATCAGTCATGCGCTCTAACCAACTGAGCTATACACCCACAAAGTAATAAAAAAACGAATTTTGATTTTACGAATAAAAATTTTTAAGTAGTACTCGTAATCCCTAATTCGTATTTGCAAGTTTTTTAAAATGGAGCGGGTAAAGGGACTCGAACCCTTAACCCTCTGCTTGGAAGGCAGATGCTCTAGCCAATTGAGCTACACCCGCTTATATATCTCTCTGACTTGCGAGACACATTTTATTAAAAATATTTTATAAGTCAAAACTTTTTTTCAAAAAAATAAAAATCTCTATGGATAGAGATTTTTAGTCTTATTTATTTTGTAATTTATATGCTTTTATAGTATTTTTCATCAAACATGCTACTGTTAATGCTCATACTCAACCAGGGACAGGAGTAACTTTACTTCATACTAAATCTATTAGTTTAGTATCAGCGTCTCAATGTATTTTTTCATTTATTATAGTAAATCATACATCAATTACTATTGCTCATACTTTTAACATATTTACTTTTAAAAGTCATGGACTTCAAGCTGCAACTATAACTATTTCTGCTTGTGTTGTAAATTTTTCTATATTCTTAGTTTTACTATTACATGCAAGTACTGTTGCTCAAGCATTTATAAGAAGCGAAATAATTGGTTTACCTACTATATTACTTCTTCAAATAACACAAACAGTTTTTCATTCTACATTTATATTTTCATGTTTTAATATCTCCATAATTCAAGCAGGAGTACAAGGTATAAATGCTGTTTCATCTCATATTAAAACCTTACCTTGATTATTTGGGTGAAATCAATCTACATCTTTTTTAGGATGGATATTATTTATAATTTTTGTTTGATTTATGTGTTTTGGAAGAGGTAACTGAACTATATATCAATTTATATTTTGATCTTCATTAAAACTTTTTATTTTATTATAAAGTTCTATTTCACTTATTTTTTCATCAAATTGTTCAAGTTTAAAATTTATTCAAACATATTCTGCCCATTTCTTTTTTTGTTTTATATATCTTAAACTTGAGCTATTATTTCATACTAATATTGCTCATAAAGTAGGTTTTGTTTTAAACTTTGCTACTTCATTTTTCATTTCATCATACATTTTTTGTCATATTTTCGTTCAATCTATTATCATCTTTTTTTGTTTTTAAAATTAAAATTTATATTAAGGATATGTATTTTATCTTTTTTATCAAGATAAATTTTGTAAACTAAGAGAAAAGTATATTATTAGGAAAATATTTTTTAACTTTAATTTTATGTCAAACAGATTAATTTGAGTTTTAATAATTTTGGGCTTTATAATTTTTGGATTTTTTTATTGGACTTTTATGTATTTACCAAATAAAATTGAAGAAGAAAAACAAGCTCAAATAGAATTAGAACAATCAAAAAAAGAAATTACTTTGGTTGAAGTTGAAACTAAAAAACAGGAAATAACAGAATTAACTCCAGAACAAAAAATAGAAGAAATAAAAGTAAATAATTCATTTTATTAAATAATTGAATTATCAAATTCTAAATTTTATTTTAGTAAAAAAGACAATTTACTTGAATTAAAAAAAGATGAAAAAATCTTATGAAATTTTGATCTTGTACCAGAAGATAAATTGGATATACAAAATATTTATTCGAGCAATGATGATTTTTATTTTGTTATATGAAATAAAAAATATATATATAATCAAAATACAGATTTATTACTTGAATTAGATTTAGCAGTAAATATAAACTATATAAAAAGAAGTGAAGATTTATATATTATTGTTACAGAGAAATGAAGTTATGTTTTTGATAAAACGGATAAAAGTCTAGAATATTTTACTTTTTTTGAAGATTTTGTTTATTATAATAATAGTTATGTTTGAATCATAAGACAAGATGATGAAAGAAGAATAAAAAACTTATGACTTAATTCGTTAGATGATAATTCTATATATTTTTATAATCCAAAAACAAAGGAAAAAAAATCACTTTATGAAACAAGTTTAGATTTAGAAAAAATTTATATTGAAGACAATTTTATTTTTTTTATAGATTCAAATGATAAATCATATAAATTAGAAAATTTAGAACAATAAAAAAATTGGATAAAATCCAATTTTTTTATTTACTTCAAATTCTATATTCTATTTCTTTACTTACAAATGCTTCATCACGACCATATTTAAGCCTTGATAACTCAGTAAATGCTTTTGCTAAATGAGGCTCTCATTTATCAAGATAAGGATTTATAGGTATAATTGAAAATGGAGTAGTTGGTTGATTATCAACAGATAATTTCATTGTTGCTTTAAATTTATCCATATTTACTAAATCTTGATCTGAGAATACAGGAGCATAGTATTTAGCCATAAATTCTCAATCTTCAGGTCATATCTTGTAACTCATTATACTTCACACGTTACCAAAAATAGCATTTTTTAAGTTTAAGCTAGATTTAGTAAGAGCATCCGATTGTTCTAGTTGTCATAAATATTGGTGTGCAATATTTAAACTTAGTCTATATTTTCTTGCTTCTGACAATATTGATTCAATAGAATCAGTTACATAGTTTTGGAATTCATCTATATATAGAAAAAAATCTTTTCTTTCTTCTTTTGATATTTGATCTCTTCTCATTGCAGCCATTTGCAATTTTGAAACCAAAATCATACCAAGAAGTTTTGAGTTGAAATCACCAAGTCTTCACTTACTTAAATTAACTATCAATATTTTTCATGATTGCATTACATCAAGTATATCAAAACTAGATTTTGTTTGTCCAATTATATTTCTCATCATTTTATTTGTAGTGAATCCTGAAAATTTTGCTTGAAAATATGGTATAATTTCAGCTTTTTCTCTATCTCACATACTTGCAAATGTTTTTTCCCACCATGCTTTTACTATAGGATTTTTTACATGTCTTACTCTATCTTTTTGAAATTCTGTATCTGTAAAAAGTCTCATTACATCTGTTATAGCTCCTCATCCTGGATAATCCATAAGAGTTAAAACAGCATTTCTAAAGTAATCTTGAATTCTTGGTCAAAATACTTCATTACCAAAAAGTTTAATCATTATATTTAATGCATCCATTGCAACTAGTTCTTTTTCTTCTTCGCTATTTGCCTCAAGGAGATTTAATCAAACAGGTCTAGAAGTATCACTTGGATCAAAAATAATTACATCATCAGCTCTTTCTCTAGGTATAAATGGTAATAAATCACGAGCTAAATCTCCATGTGGATCAATTACACAAAGTCCTTCTCCATTTTTTAAATCTTGTCTAGCCATTACTTGCATGATACTAGATTTTCAAGTACCAGTTTGTCAAATAACATAAAAATGTCTAAATCTATCTTCTGTTTTTATTCTGATTTCTTTTTTTACTCATCTATATATGTTGTGTCCAAGTAATATTCATTCTTTTGGAATATTATTAGGAGCTTTTACTATTTTAAAATTTTGCCATTTTATTTCAGGAGTACTATTGTATCTAATATGTGGAAAGTGAAATATAGAAGCTAATTCTTGAGTATTAAGAATCATTTTTTTAAGATAAAATGGTTTTCTAAAATATCTAAAAATATAATTTTTAATTAATTTTTCTTTATTGTGATAAATACTTGCTCAAAATTTGTTAAAATCTGGATAGTTAAATTGTGTGAAACTTGACACAATATTTGTTATTTCTGTTTCAACCATAGCTTTATTATTTCAAGTCGCAATTACTCTTATAATTGTTTCAAAACCTGTTTTATCTCATTTTTCATCAACTGTTTTTGCTCTTTCTTGAGATAATGCTGATGTGTTGTTTTCAGAACTTGCTTTGTTTTCATTTTCAACTGTTGAAAATGCTTCTATAAAATTTATTAATAATTTTATTGGATTTAGAGTAAAAAAACTTACTTTTCAATTCATTATTTTATTACTTGCTTTAGAACACATATTTTGCCAATCATCATCAATAGGTTTCAATATTATTTGTAAAGCAGCAGATTCATCTTCTTCTAATTTTGAAAATGCATTTGTTATGTTGTTTATTGGATCACTTTCCAATTTTTGATAAGTTTTTATAGGGAAGAAAAACTCTTTTGTAGTGTTTATATATTTTGCTTCAATAAATTTTCTATTTTTAAAGATATTTATTTCAGTTGTTTCTTCTATTATTGCATCAGTATAAAATCAATTTATTTGTTTTTCTATTAAATATTTATAATTTTTTGGTACAACAACATAAAAAAATATTTCACTTTCATGGGCTACATATTCAAAACTTATTAAATCTTGACCTAAAATTTTGCTTATTATTTTATTTGAATAAATAGATTTTAAAGATGCAAAAAGTTGCTCCATAAGTCATATCATTTCCTTGAAGTCTTTTGTTGTTTCTTTTTTTTCATCTAAATCACTATTTTTCTTAGGTAGTGTTATCTTTAAAAAAGTTAGATTTAGAGTTCTTTTGTAGTCATTTTTTCTTTTTAGTATTCTTATTAATACAAAAAATGCTATAAAAATAGCCAAAATACTGGTAAAAATAATAATGTAGTCCATACTTATATTTTTTTATTCTTTAAACTATATTAATTATAACATATTTTCTCTTAAAATAAAAGAAAAACAGTTGCTAATTTTAAAAAAAAATGTATAAAAATATAAAATAATTTTAAATAAAATTTATGTCAAAAATAATTTTACTAGATTCTATTCGTAGTATGCAAAATGTAGGTGCTATTTTTAGAAATGCTGATTGAGCATGATTTGAAAAAGTAATTCTTACTTGAACAACTCCAACTCCTCCAAGAAATGATATAAGTAAAACAGCACTTGGTGCTGAAACTTTTATAGATTGGGAATATTATCAAAATCCATTTGAAATTCTTGAAATTTTAAG
>CALMDL010000306.1 GCA_937864995.1 uncultured Candidatus Altimarinota bacterium
TTGGATTTTCCCAAAAATCCAGATTTTTAAATCATTTTATTTTCAGTGAGATGAGTTTCATTCTAATTCTAAATGTTTTAATAATTTAATATATTTTATTGCTGTTGCATTTTTTCTATTTTTTAATCTCAATGGAATTCTTCAATTCAATAATTTTATTGTATTTTCAATATCTTTTTTCATTTGCATGAATAATTTATATTCTTTTGTTTTTTTACTTTCTTTTGTTTGAAAAATGTTTGACTCAAATATTTGAACCAAAATTTTATCTATTTGACTACAAAATCTTTCATTTGCACTTAATTCATGAATTTGAATATTATAATTTATTTCAAATAATTTTCAGTATGTGAAATTATCCATAATCTAAAACTTACTAACTAAAAATCTCCCTCTCAAACTCAACTTTTGCACTTTCTTTTAAATCTTCTGAAAGTTTCTTCAAACTCTTAATTTCTTCTTTTAAATTTCAAATATGTTTTACTATTTTTTCTTGGATTTCTAAAGGAGGAAGAGGAAATGAAAAATTATACAATAATTCAGAATTTAAATTATTTATATTTACTCAAAATATTCTATCTGATAAATATTTATTAAATAATTTTGAATTAAGCATATGAAATAAATACATAGGAGATATTCAACAAGAAATTTGTCTAATTGCTCACATAAATCATCAAAAATAATAATCAATATCATCTTCTATATATGCTACTTTCCCTATATGGTCTTTACTTCAACTAGCTAAACAAATAAATAAATCATTTTTCTTTAATTTTCTTTTAACATCAAATTTCTCTTTAATATCAGAAATATATTTTAATTCATCATAATTTATATTTCATCCTAATGAAATATTATTAGCTCTTAAAACTTTATATCATCATTCATTAAGTTCACTATCTTTTGAATAAGTTACTCAACGAACAAGCTCAAAATATTCTCATAATTTAATCATTTTATGAAAAGATGATTTAAAATTATTATTTGATAACATTATTTTTGAAGCCCCCCAAGTCTCGATTTTTGAAAACTCAACAATTTGCAAACCTTTATTTCAATTTTTATTTTCCTTCACTTCAATCCCCAATTCTTCCATTAAATAACTTTCAATTTCTTTTTCTAATTTCAGAGCTTTTTTTTCAGCATTTCAAGAATCATCTAATTTTTTATTATATTCTTCTACAATTCTGTTTTGTTCAGTTAAATTTGGAAGTGGGATTTTTGTATTTAGAAAAACATTCATATCAACTCTTTGTCTTCAAGTTGTTCAACTACTTCATTGTTGAGCAAAGTCTAAAAATTCTTTTGTTCATAAAATAAGTATTAGAAATTCAATATTTATTTTATTTTTGTCTACTATGAAACTTGGAAAATCATTTGTT
>CALMDL010000307.1 GCA_937864995.1 uncultured Candidatus Altimarinota bacterium
TCAAATACTATTGATCTAATAGAATATGCTTTTAAAGAAAAAAAGGTAATTATAGTGAGCCCAACTAGTTTTTATGCTTATTTGCAAACAGTTATGCAAGGTCTTAGAGCTCTTCAGATAGAGGAAAAAGCCCAAGATATAAAAAGACATGTAGAAAAGCTTTCTCGTCATCTGGATGCTTATGAAGAGTATCTTGAAAAGCTTTGAAATAGTCTTTCTACAAGTGTAAATCATTATAATAATGCATATAAAAAATTTAATCTTATAGAAAAAGATGTTGTTAAAATAACAGGGGAAGAAAAAGATAGTAACATAATACAACTAAATAAACCAGAATAAAATAAAAAGCTTTTAGAATAGACTAAAAGCTTTTTATTTTATAAAAATATTATGTGATTATTTTTTTAAGTATTGCTATTTTTAAAAAATATTGTTTTGTTAAATGTTAAAAAGGTTAATGTATTTATTTTTAGGCACTTTTATATCTTTTTTAACATTGTTAAAAAAATATTTAACAAGGTTGTTCTAAAATTGTTAGCAAAAATAAGAAAAATCATTAAATTGCTCTAAGTCACTTTATTTTTTTATATTGGTTTTTATGGTTATTAAAGTTATTAAAACTAGAGATTGAGACTTAGTAAATTTTGACAGATCTAGAATAGAAAGAGTTATTGAAAAAGCTGCTGAAAGTGTTGGGGAAAAAGATTTAAGTTTTGTAGATATTGTTACTGATAGGGTAATAGAATCTTTAAATCTAAAATTAGAAAAATTTGATAAATCTCAATTTATAACTATTGAAATGATTCAAGATCAAGTAGAAAGAGAACTTATGGAATCTGGATATTTTGAAGTAATGAAACATTTTATTATTTATAGAAATAAAAGAGCTGAAGCTAGAGAATTAGCAAAAGAAAAAGTAGAAAAAAAATTATCAGAAAATACTTTTAAAATAACTAAAACTACTTGAAAAAAAGAAAGTTTTGATATGAGTAAAGTAGAAAAAACTTATAAAATTGTAAGTTTTTGACTTGCTCGTAAATGTAGATTTGAAGAAATAAGTGATAGTCTGAAAAAATATATAGTTGAAGGAATGAAAACTAGTGATATCACTAAAATGCTTATTAAATCAGCTATAGATTTGATTTCTATTGAAAATACTTCTTGGCAATTTATTGCTTGAAGATTGGCTTTAATTGATCTTTATAAAGAAGCTTCAAATAATAGAAAAATGGATATTAAAAAAATCTATGAAGCAAAACACTATGTTGAATTATTTGATGAATATGTTAAATCTGGATTATACTCTAAAAATTTCTACAATTATTATTCAAAAGAAGACATTTTAGAAGCAGGTAAATATCTGAAAAAAGAATATGATTTTGAATATAATTATACAACTATTTTGATGTATAAAAAGAGATATCTTTTAAATCCAAATAAAAAAGTAAAAGAATTACCACAAGAAATGTATATGAGTATAGCTTTATTTCTAGCTATGCCTGAACCAAAAGAAACAAGATTAAAGATAGCAAAAAAAATCTATGATTATTGTGCTTCTGGAAAAATTTCACTTCCAACTCCAACTTTATTAAATGCTAGAACAAATTTTCATCAATTATCTAGTTGTTTTAAATTTAATGTTGAAGATGATTTAAGAGCTATTTATCATGCTATTGAAAATATGGCTCAAGTTTCTAAATTTGGTGGATGAATTTGAGTTTATCTTTGAAATATTAGAAGTAGATGAGGTTATATTAGATGAGTAAAAGGTGCTGCTGGTTGAGTAAATCCTTGGATTAAAGTTATAAATGATACTGCTGTAGCTGTAAATCAATTATGAGCTAGAGCATGAGCTATAAGTGTAACTTTAGATGTTTTCCATAGAGATATTTATAGTTTTCTTGATTTACAAACTGAAACTTGAGATATAAGAAGTAAAGCTTTTGATGTATTTCCAGCTGTAAGTTTTCCAGATTTATTTATGGAAAGAGTTGCAAATGATGAAAATTGGACACTTTTTGATCCAAAAGAAATAACAGATAAAACAGGAAAAAGATTACAAGATCATTTTTGAACTGAGTTCGAAGAATTTTATAGAAAATGTGAAAAAAATGATGTTTTAGAATTAAAAGAAGAAGTTTCTGCTCGTGATTTATTTAAAAAATATTTAAAAGCTACTGTTGAAACAGGTATGCCTTATGCATTTTTTAGAGATACTGTAAACAAAGCAAATCCAAATAAACATGCTTGAAACATATACTCTACTCAACTTTGTGTAGAGATTTGTCAAAATACAAGTCCTTCTAAATTTGTTGAAGAAACAATAGAAGATGGAAAAATCGTTATTAAATACGAACCAGGTGATAGTGTAGTTTGTAATCTAGCATCTATAAATGTAGCAAAAGTTAATACTCCTGAAGATATTAAAAAAGTAGTTCCAATTGCTATGAGATTACTTGATAATGTAATAGATTTAAATTTCTATCCTATAAAAGAAGCTGAAAAAACTGCAAAAAAATACAGATCAGTATGACTTGGATTTTTATGACTTGCTGAATATTTAGCTGTAAATAAATTGGCTTATGATAGTAAAGAAGCAAGAGATGTTGTTGATGAATTATTTGAAAAATATGCATATCAAACTCTTAAATCTTCAAATGAATTAGCTACAGAAAGAGGTACTTATGAAGTATATCAAGGTAGTGAATGGTCTAAATGAATTTTACTTTGAAAAGATGCAAA
>CALMDL010000308.1 GCA_937864995.1 uncultured Candidatus Altimarinota bacterium
CTAAACATATTTTATGAGAAAAAATCATAGGTATGGGTCATGAAAATATAGAAAATTATACTAAATGGCTAGCAAATGAAAGATTAAATATGTTAGGTATAAAACCACTTTATCCAGATGTAATAAAAAATCCATATAAACATCTTGATAGATTACAAGATAATAATGGTGAAAAATGAAATTTCTTTGAATCAACAGTTACCAATTATGCACAATCAAGTGCTATGAAATGAAGTTGGGATTTCTAGATAATAAAAAAACTTGCCTAAGGCAAGTTTTTTTATTATCTTAAATTATCTTCATGTACACTATTTGCTGCAAGACATCATTCTGCGGCACTCATAATAGTTTGTTTAAATTTGTTAGAGTTTGTTGTTACATCTCAAGCAGCATAAAGTCATTTTACACTAGTTTCTTGTCTTGCATCAACTATTAAACATCATTCATCATCTTTTTCTAATGCTAAGTTATCAACAATTGAAGTATTTGGTAGAGTTCATACAGCTACAAATATACCATCTGCTTTTAATTCTTTACCAGATTTTAATCTTACTCAAGTCATACCTAGAGGATCTCAAACTATTTCTTCAACTTCTTCATTTAAAACCATCTCTATATTTTCTTTACTCATAGCTTTATCTACCCAAGAAGTTTCAGCTCTAAAAGTATCTTTTCTATGAACTAAGTATACTTTTTTACATATGTCTGATAAATAAAGAGCTTCAGTTACAGCAGTATTTCATCCTCAAACAATTATAACTTCTCTATTTCTAAAAAACATTCAATCACAAGTAGCACAATAACTTACTCATTTTCATAAAAATTCTTTTTCACCTTTAGCTCAAAGATGTCTATGATTATTTCAAGTAGCTATAATTACATATTTTGATTTAAATTCTTTTCATGATGCTGTTGTTACATGAAAATGATTTTCGTGTTTTGTTACACTTGATACCATTTCATTTATTATTTCACTTCATGATTGTATTGCATGTTCTCTAAAAGAGTCCATTATTTCTTTTCCTGGAGCTGAAATAGTTCCTGGCCAATTTTCAACTCTATGAGAAGTTGCTAGAGCTCAACCTGGTTGAGCTCAAATAATTAAGTTTTTTAATTTATATCTACTAGCATACATTCAAGCAGGGTATCAAGCAGAACCAGCTCAAACAATAATTAAATCATAATCTAAATTAGTCATTTTAAAATATT
>CALMDL010000309.1 GCA_937864995.1 uncultured Candidatus Altimarinota bacterium
CCTTAGATTTTACCAATTGGGTAGCTAAAGATGAAAATTTAGCCTTATTAAGTGATGAAATATCAATAGAAATTAAGTTAATAAAAACAGAAGCTTCGGTTTGATGATTCAATGTAGATATTCTTGCAGAAGAAGAAAATACATGAAGAAAAATAATAATTGAAAATCAATTAGAACAAACAGATCATAAGCATTTATGACAAGTGCTTACTTATGCTTCTTGAGTTGATGCAGAATTTATAATCTGGATTGTTGAAGAAGTTAGAGAAGAACATAAACAAGCTATTGATTGGTTAAATGAACATACAGATGAAAAAATAAATTTCTTCATAATTAAAATGGAATTATGGAAAATTTGAGAATCAAATATAGCACCAAAATTTAATATAATATCAAAACCTAATGACTGGAGTAAACTTATAAAATCTCTTTCATCAGAAACAAAAGAATTATCAGATACAAAACTTAATCAAATGGAATTTTGGAATAACTTAAAAAATTATTTTAATGAAAAGTGAACTCAATTAAGTATGAGAAAAGCTAGACCTCAACATTGGTATGATTTAAGTTTATGAAGTTCTTCATCTCATATTTCTTTAACTGTAAATAGTCAAAATGATTTATTATGAGCTGAAATATATATAAGTGATTCAAAAGATTTATTTGATTATTTATATGAGCAAAAAGAAGAAATTGAAAAAGAGCTAGGTTTTGAAATGGAATGGGATAGATTAGAATGAAAAAAAGGTTCTAGAATAAAATTTTGAAAAGATAATTGTAATTTTAAAAACAAAGATGAATGGGAAAACTTTTTTGAATGGTTTTATCAAATAACACCAAAATTATATAAAGTTTTTAAAAAACATATTAAAAATTTTAATTAGATTAAAAATCATTATAATAACTTTACTCTTATCGTATATAAGAGATTATTACAGCAGTAGAAATAATCGCTTTGAAATACAAGTAGAACTTCTACGAACTGTAGAAATATGTCTAGTAGACTAACTAAGAAAATAGAGTTCTCAAACAAAGATATTGAAAGCTTAAAATCAGCTT
>CALMDL010000310.1 GCA_937864995.1 uncultured Candidatus Altimarinota bacterium
TAGTTGAAGTTTTTTTCTCCACAGGAGTATCAACAATTACATTCTCAATGATTTTATCTGCTGGTTTTTCTATAATTTGTTCTGATACTTTTTTACCTCTTGTTTGAGTAGGTGTATGAACTCAAATTCAAAGATATTCATTATTTCAAGAAATATTAAAATCTTTTGATGTCTCAGTAAATTTATATGAATTTTTTCAATTATCAATTCAAGCTGGCTCTATCATTCATAGTTTTATTCCATTTTTAATAGCTTGTTTTTTCATAGCTAATAATTCATTAGCTGAGTAAATTCATTGAAATTCTCTTGGATTTTTTCTTATTTCTTGTATTGTGGCTAAATCTTTAATAAAGTTTTGAATTTCTTGTGTTTTGTTTTTTCAATATTTAGCTAAAATTTCAGCTTGTTGTTGTTTTTTAAAATTTACTTTTGGAACTTGTTCAGATAGTTTAGGTTGAGTTTCTACTTTTTGAGTTGGGGTTGTTTCTGTTTTTATATTTTTAGTAAAAGTTCATTTTGGAACTCATATATAATCTTCTCTAGCTGCACTTAATTTATTTAATAAAGCATCTCTTTTTGATTGTAATTTTCTATACTCAGTATATGCTTCTTTTGTTCATTTTCAGTATTTATCTACAATTTTTTGAGTTTCTCATAAAAAATCAAAACTTTCGTACTCTTCTTTTAATTTATTAAGTTTAGCTTCTTTTTGATTTAATATTGTATAATCTATCTTTCCTGGAGTAGTTTCTGTTTTTAAAGATTGTTGTGTTTCAGGAGTTTGTTTTAATTCTATGGTTTTTGGAGTTTTTGCTATTTCAGTTAATGAAAGTTGTTTTGGAGACTTTATTTTAGAACCAGGAGAAGGTACAAAACTAAGAGCTGCATTTGTTACTAATCATTTTAGAACCTCTGGTTTTGGTAATTCTTTTCACTCTTCCTTAGCTCAAAAGGCTAAAACACTTAAAGTTAAATCAGGTGAACTTATTAAAGTAGATCATTTTACAAAATTTCAAACTCATCATTTATCTATTATTTTTCATCATTTATACATTGTTGCACCTCTAAGTACATTCAATGCTGAATTTACTCTACTTTTTGCCTTTTCTTCTGATATTCAAAAAGTATCTGCTGTTACTTTTGTAAGAAAATTAGTACCAGCTTCCATTCATTCTTCTAATGGCTTATCTAGTCAAGTAATATTCAATCAAGAATTTATTGCTTGTATAAAAGGAGCAGCAATTAATGTTACTCATTGTAATCAAGCAGATGTTCAAGCTTCAAGTATTCAATCAAATGTTGAAATTTCTCATTTTTTTACTTTTTCTCAGATATTTAATATATTTTGTCTTGTATTTTCTACTCATCAAATAAGTGTTCAAGCTGCTCTAGTAATACTTCAAGCTTGACTAATAACTGGTATTTTTGCTTCTTCTGCTTGTTTTCAAGATTTTACTAAGTATTCTCATACTTTTCAAGAAAGTTTACTAGTTTCCCTCAATCAAGTAGAAATAACTTTTCAAGGGGAAGTTATTGTTGTTTTAATAGCTTCTGCTTCTGGACTATGTGTAAGTTTATATGTTTTTGCTCAAACTCACTTTATTTTATCAACTAATCAAGAAAGTAATCATTTTTTAGGTTCAGTTAAAAGACTAGTTTTTACACTAGTCGATAACTTACTTGTATCTGTACTTCATTTTCAAGTTAAAGCCATATTTATATTTTATTAGGAATTATTCTTGTTCTGTACTTCATCATCTAATTTTATCAAATTGATTTCTTATATTATCAGCCACATTTGAAGGTAATGTTTTTAAAAGAGCTAAATATTGGTCAACTGTTCTAACATTACTTAATTCTGGAACTCAATTTGCTCTTCAAATATTATCTAATGCATTTACTTGGGTAGCAGAATATTTAGGAGATGAAGGAGTAGAGCTTCCAGAAGAACTAGATTTTGTAGCATTCATTAATTTGATTTTTGCTTCAAATTGTGCTGCTAATTCAGCTGCTTTTTGTGCATCTGCTACTGCCTTATATAATCTAGAATTTTCATCATTTAAATCTTCTATCATGTTTTTAATAGCTTCAACTGAATCAGATGAATCTAAATAATCTTCCATAATTCATTGTGCTGTTCAACTTATTCATAATCAGCTTGTAAAAGTAGATATTGCATTTAATGCTTCAGCTTTATTTTTATCAGCATCACTTATACTAGCTTGTGTAATTTTAAATACATTTGAAGTAAAATTAGATTTAATATCTGAAATCATTTTTTCTTTTAATTGTCTCATTTGTTCTATACTTGCATCAGCCTCACTTTGTTTTATTAATCAAGTTTCTAATAATTTATTAATTTCTGCTGTTTTTTCTTGAGTTAATTTAGATACTGATTCTTCCATTTCTGAAGTAGCTTCATCTATTTTTCTCATTGCTTCTGCTCATAATTCTCAACTCATAGCTATTAATTGTTCTGGTGCTATATTTCATATATCAACTCATCTTCTAGCTAATGTAGCTCTAATTTGACCAACTACTCTATTTAATTCAGAGTCTTTTGTTCTTTGTAATGCTTTTTCTTTTCTTACTTTATTATCTTCTATAAAAGTTTTTAATTCAGTAGCCATATTTTTATAAAATTCTTGAAGTTTTTCATTATTAGCTGAAATCACTTCTGATCATTTTAAAAAGTTTTCTGCTGTAATTGCAATATTTTCATCTTTTGCAGCTTCTAGTGATTTAATTTGTTCTTTATCTAATTCTTCTTTAGTCTTTTCTAATAAAGTTTCATCAATATTAGTAGTACTATCAGCTAAAGGATTTTCTTTTACAAATTTTTCTACTTTTTTATATTCAGCTGAGTCTTTTCAATATTTATCTTCTGCTTTTTTAAGTAAATCTTCATCTGTTTGTCAAGATAGTCTATATTTCTTTAATGCTTCTAGATTTTTTTCATTTGCTTTAATTTCAGCAGGTTCTGGATTAGCTTTACTTCATAATTCTCATGTTGGTTCTGGATTAGCTTTACTTCATAATTGTTCAACATTTTCTCTTTCACTTTCAGGTAATTCTCATTTATCTACTTTTGCATTTGTTATTGAATTATCTACTGTTTCTCAAGGTTTTCTATTCCTCATTTTATTTAATAAATCTGCATTTTGTGAAGCTGTTCAAATATAATTATTTATTCATAAATCTTTTGCTAATTTAATTCTTGAAGCAAAACTTGTATCTTGATTTATACTTTTAAGATAATCTACTACTGAATTTCACTTATAATCAGACACCTCTAATCATTTAATCATTGTATCTGGGGTTTTTAACTTAGAATCAGTTATAACAATATTTTCTCTTACTATTTTAGGAGTATTTATTCAAGTATAATTATTAAGTAATTTTTCTATTTTTTTTACTTCTGGACTATTAGTTCAATATTGATTTTTTGTAGCTGTAATAACTCATTCAGCATCTCAATATTTTTTTAATAAAGCATTATATTGAGTTGAAGTTAATCAAACTGAAGTTTTAATTGGCTCAATTGTCTTTTCAGCTATATTTGTTTTTACTGTTGAAGTTGGAGTTCAATATTTGTCAGCTTTTTTCTTTATAGTAATATATTCTGGAGAATTAACTCAATATTTTTTTTTAGTTATTTTAAGTAAATTTTCTGTACCTCCAGCTTTACTTGAAACTAATTCATATTCTTTTTTTAATCTAGCTTCTTTCTCTACAGCTCTTTGCTTATCAAGTTCATCAGCTCTTTTATTTTGTGCTATTTCTTCTGCTGTATATTTTCAATCTGCTCTAAGAACTCTAGTTCATACTTCAATTGGAGCAGTTTTTGTAGCTCAAACTATTTGAGTTGGTTTTTCTATTTTTACTTCAGTAGCTTTTATTGGAGTAGTAGTAGTTTTTTCATCTGTTTTAATTGTAACATTATTAGCCTTCATTGTTGCATCAGTTTTAGCTTTTAAATATTTAGCTACTGCTGCATCATATTTTGCTTGATTTGTTGTTGCCATATTTAATTATAAAAAAATAAGTATTTACTGATAAATAATATTACTTTTTTGAATAATTGCAAGAATAAAAAAAGAGTAGTTTTTCTACTCTTTTTTTTTGGTCACTAAGTTTTATTTAATTGGGTTTCTTCTCCCAAGTTTTATTCTAACACTTCATTTGATAATTTATATCAAATTATATAATCTGATTTATTATATTCTTCATCTAAATCATATTCTTCTTCTAAAACAATTCATTTTACTCAACTTCCCATATTATTTAAAAGTTTTTAAAATATATTCAAATTCTTCAATTGTTGCAGGTCTTTTTATAAGATTTGCTTTATCTATTAAGAATTTTTTTAAAGTTTCTGTGAATTTATCTCAAGGAATTATTACTCTAGCTGTATCATAATATAAATCTTTTTCTACTCAATATTTTAGAGTTTCTTCACTTATATTATATCTAATTGCACTATCTAATTTAGATCAAGCATTCCAACTATCTATAATAGCTCAATTTTTATAGCAATGATTATGTGCATAAGCATTTTTATAGGTAATTGCTAAGTCAACATCAGAATTAGTAAAAACTCAATCTATAGTTCAAAGTTTTTGTCATTTATTTGTTAGTTTTTTACATCCAAGAGAATAAGCTTTTCAATTTTGCAATCATTTACTTATTGAAGTAGTCTCAATTTTTAATAAAATTCAATATTTAAAATTGATATATTTAACCATAGCAGAATAAATAATATTAAATACTGCTCATGATTTTAAAAATAATACTCAAATTTTTTCAAGATAATATATAAATTTTATTATATAATCTACTCTTATCTCAACTGCAAAATCTAATAAAATCATATGCAAAAAAGTATAAACAGTACAACTATATTTGGTATCATTTCTTAATGTTTGGTTATATCAGTCTGTCATTATTCTTTATTATCAATTAAAGCTTGTTCTATTCTTTGTTTTATTTCATTACATCATTCTTCTCACATTTTAGATAAAAGCCAACTAGTTGCTGCTTCATCTCACATATTCTCATCAAGAGCCATATAATCAATTTCTCAATATTGTTCCCTAGCTCAATGAACTTTACTTAAATGTTTTCACATAATAAATATAATTAAGAATTATAAAATTTTTTTCAATATCTATTTAATAAAACAAATGCAATACTTGCAATTATAAATGCTTCTTTTTTTGAAATCCATCTCTTTTTTGCAGAAGTTAAGAGCTTATAAATCTTTTTTGCAAATCTAAAATTAGACATATAAAATCACATTTTAAATCTAAATTCAATATCATGTTCATAACAAATTAATCTAATATCATAAAATAAATTATTTGTTTTTTTCTTATTAAATCACTTTATAAGAGCAAGATTATCTTTGAGAATTTTATCAAAATCTTGTCAACCTTTTCATCAACATCAATTAATAATTTCTCAATATTTCAATCATTCAACTTCTTTAATATTGAGTTTGTATTTAAGTATTTTTTCTATTGTTCTCATAAGCATTGATTTATTATTAAATCTAATTTACCTTGCATTAATCAAATTTCCCTTTGATACATTGGTCTATCTTCTAGGAATATATCCTGCTTATCATCAACTGTTATATTAACAAAAGAGCTATATACTATAAATCATATAAACCCTGCAATTAACATTGATATTACTTCATCTCTTATTTTCATATTTTAAATTTTATAAAATCAATTATTAAATTATATATTGCTTTAGCTTTAAACATATCTATTGCTCATATTATTTGTATAGATGAATAACTACACATTCATATAATAAATCATCTTATATCTCAATCTATATTAGCATATTCTAATAATAAATATACCATATATCATACAAATCAACTTATAAATAAGTGTGCCATATGTTCCTTAAAAGACATTTGTTCTCATTTAAGAGATTTATTAAATATATGTGCAAGGCTTCAAGAAGCTCAAGTTACTATTAATCATATAGTTTCTTTGTATTGTGATAATATTTCCATTATATTATTGATAGGCATATTTTTTTTATAAGGTTTTTAAAACTATTTAAAGTATAGCTTTTTTATTTTTTTTGTAAAGAAAAAACTACTATTAAAGTAGTTTTAAATAAAAGGTGTAAAAAATGCTTGAAAGTAAGAGCTTCAATTAGATGAATATGTATCTATTTTATAGTACTCTCATTTTTTTACAGGATATGTAGCACAAGCAAAAACTGTTTGTGGATTTCCTACAAATCAATCTCATAATCTAAAAGTATCTCAAGCTGTAACTCATGTACTTATTTTTACCCAAGTGGTATTTGAAGTAGCTAAAGAAGCTCAGTTACTTCTAGCAGTGACTAATCAATCAGTTAATGCTAAATGATTTTCTCACCAGTTTTTTTGAACAGTAGTTCATACTACTCTTGTTCAATCTATTTTATTTTGTACACTCATATATATTATAATCAAGAAATAATAACATCTGCATTAGATCAGCTAGAAATTAAATACACTTCTTTTAAATCTAAAATATGATATGTATTTTCATTTCAAGCAGATAATTTGATTCATGTTAAAATAGTTGGAACTATACCTTCTGATATAAAAATATCTAAAGTTCATTGATTTTGGATATATAAATTATCATTTCAACTACCTCTTTTTGAGTTAATTTGTTTTAATAGAGCATCTCTATTAGTATCATTTAAAGCTAAATCATATAGACTTGTAGCTGTAGTAGTAACTGTTATTTTGAACATATATTTTAAAATTAAATAAATATTATAATGATTTAATTTGTACTTTTAAATCAGTTCTTTTTATGATTAATTCTTGAGCTTCTTTTTCATATCAAAGAAGCTCTATTTCATCATCTTCATCAAATGCTCACATTTCTTTAAGTTTTTTAGCTCATTCTATTTTTCAATTTAGATTTA
>CALMDL010000311.1 GCA_937864995.1 uncultured Candidatus Altimarinota bacterium
AATATTTTAAATTAAAAATTATTTATGATGAAAAAGATTGAATAATTATTATTTGTACAAAATAAAAATCCCTAAAAAGGGATTTTTATTTTATTCTAAATCAAGATATTGATCTATTCTTATTTGCCATACAAATTCATCAACGTGTGATACAAGTATCATACCTCATTCGAAAGCATCAAGAGCTTCAGCTATAACTGGAATATGTCTAAAATTTATATGATTTGTAGGTTCATCAAGTATCAAAATACCTGGTTTTAAAAACACAAGTCTACAAAATGCAACAAGTCATTTTTGTCATTCTGATAAATCTCAAATTCTAGTTTTCATTATTTCTCAAGTTATAAGAAATCCTGCTGCTGTTTTTCTAAGTTCTTGTTCCCCTATTTCTTCAGGAGCTGTTTGTCTCAAACAATCATATACTGTTTGTTCAAAATCTAAGTTTGAAAAATCTTGTCTATAATAACCTATTTTAACTCATGGAGTCAAAGTACATCAATCTTCTGCACCATTTACTATTTTTTCAAGAAGTGTAGATTTACCTATACCATTTGGTCAGCTTAAAAGTAAATGATCATCTTTTCTTATTTGAACATCTATATCTTTTACTATAACTTCATCATGTCTTATTATATGAACACTATGTAAATCAAGTAAAACTCAACCAATATCTTCTTGAAGAGGAATTATAAAATTTTTTATAGTTTTATCTTCTCTTCTAGAATCAACAATATCTTCTTCCATTTCATCTGCTGCTTCTCTCATTTTTTTTGCTACAAGTCTAAGTTTACCTCATTTGTGTGCAAATTTTTCAGCTTGTTCTTTTTTTGCTTGCGCTTCCTTTGCAAGACGAGCATTTGCCATGTTTTCTTTTTCTATTTTTATTTTTATTTGTTCAACTACATCATGATAATTTCAAACATATTGTTCTACTTTTTTTGTAAATACATCAAGGTACAAAACTCAATCAGTAAAACTATTCAAAAATTCAGCATCATGAGAAATAACAAGTACTGTTTTTTTATAATTTTGTAAAAATTCCGTTAAATGCCAAATACCATCTTTATCTAAATTATTAGTTGGTTCATCAAGTAACAATATATCTGGGTTTTGAATTAATGCTGCTGCAAGTAAAAGTCTAGCTTGTTGTCAACCTGAAAAAGCATTTATTTTTTTATCAAGTGGTGCTTTTAAATTTACTACATCAAGTATTTCTGATATTTGCTTATCTATATTAAAAACTGATTTATCAGGAAAATATTTTCTAAAAAATGCCTGAACTGTTAATTCTTTATCTTCTTGTAAAACTACTTGATATCAAGTTGCTATAGTTAAATTTTTATCTATATTAATAACTCATACTTTTTTTTCTAAACCTCAATTTATAAGTTTAAAAATAGTTGACTTACCTGCTCCATTTTGTCACATTATAGTTATTTTACTACCTTTTCTTACATTGAAACTAACTTCTTCTAAAATAGGTTTTCTAAAATCGTAGTGAAAATCTACATTTTTAAAACTTATTACAGTCTCGTTTGAACTCATTATTTTTTAATATTAAATTTTAAATCAGATATAATATATTGAAAATATCAAATAAATGAAATTTAAGTATAAAAAAACACCATAAATGGTGTTTTTATTATATATTTTCATATCTATCATTCATAGAATCAAGTATTCTTTTTGCAGATATTACATAAGCTCATGTTCTTAAATCTACTTTATGTTCTTTTGCTTTTTCAAATACATCCGCAGCTGCTTTTTGTATCTTTGTTTTCAACTTATTATCTACTTCTTCTTCATCCCAATAATAATTTGTATTATTTTGTACTTGTTCAAAATATGAAACCATAACTCAACCTGCATTAGCCAATATATCTGGAATAACATTTATATTTTTGTCAAATAAAATATTATCAGCTTCCGGAGTTACAGGTCAATTTGCAAGTTCCAAAATAAGTTTTGCTTTGATATTATTAGCATTTTCAGCAACTATTTGATTTTCAAGTGCTGCTGGAATAAGTATATCACAAACTAATTCAAGTATTTTTTCATTTGATACTTTTTCTCCATCTTTATAATCAACTACTGATTTTCTATCATTTTTTAAAGAAATTATTTCTTTTAAATCAAGTCATTTTTCGTTATAGATTCATCATTTTGAATCAGATATTCATACAAGTTTTGCTCATAATCAAACTAATATCTCAGCAAAAGTAAGTCATGCATTTCAAGCTCATTGCACTATAAAACTTTTTCAATTTAATTTATCTCAAATAAGTTCTAAGTATTTTTGTAAAACATAAGCTCAACCTTGAGCTGTTGATCTACTTCTTCATTATGAACCTCAGCTTGTAAGTGGTTTACCTGTAAAACTTCCTGGTGAATAAACTCAAACAAGTTTTGAATATTCATCCATCATCCAAGCCATAATTTGTGGAGTAGTATTTACATCTGGTGCTGGCACATCTATTTCTGGACCTATATATTTATATAATTCTCTAACGTATCATCTAGATAATCTTTCAAGTTCCGTAATTGATAAATTTTTTGGATCAACAATTACTCAACCTTTTCAACCTCAAAGCGGAATATCTACAACACTACATTTAAAACTCATCCAAACTGATAAAGCCTTTACCTCATCTCTTGTTACATCAGGATGAAATCTAATACCACCTTTAAATGGACCACGAGCATCATTATGCTGACTTCTGAAACCTGTAAAAACTTTTATTTCTCAATTATCCATTTTTACTGGAATACTTATTTCAAGAATTCTTTTTGGATTTGAAATAATTTCAAGTTTAGAACTATATTCTTTTTTATCAAGTATATCAATTGCTTTTTTTAATTGCTTTTGTGCATTTAAAAAAGGATTATTATTTGTCATATTAATTAAATTATTAATTTAAATTTTGATCCAATTTTCATATTCTTTCCACTTTATATTCTCATGTATTTAAGTCTAAATCATAGATATTAAATTCTGTATCTATATCAAATTTTTCATTTCTAACAGCTAAATTTATAGAAATAGACCCGTCAGGAGAATAATTTCTATGAAATACTTTTGGTGGCCATCCAAGTACTCAATGACCTTCTAGAACAACTTCACCATTCCACTTAATACAATCTTTTGATATCTCAAATTTCTCAATTTTTCAATGTTCTTTTGTATATAATTCAACAAACCTATTTCAAGATACAGTTAATAAATTATCTTCTTGTCAATTATGCATGTACCATAAATTTGATTTAGATCAAACACTTCATGGAGAAGTTGCTCATGGAAAATGTGTAACCATATCCATTCAAGTTAATCAATCAAAAACAGGAATTATATCAAAATCAACTTTATCTGTATGTCTAAGTCTTTCCAATGGAACTATATGAAATAAACCTGGAATTTCTTTTATTATATTTTTTTTCATTTTTTAATTTTATAAATAAAACTTTGCATCTATTATTATAGATTCTTCATCATCAGTAAATATAGGATTAATGTCAATTTCACTTATTGATTTAAACTCTTTAAAAATAAATTGTAAT
>CALMDL010000312.1 GCA_937864995.1 uncultured Candidatus Altimarinota bacterium
AATTATTATTAAAACAATAGATATAATTAATATTGGTATAAAAATTTTTGTTAGTAATAATATATTATCTATATTTGGTTTAATATAGTTGTTATATATTCAATAAAATCATAATAAAAATATCATTATAACTATTGCAATTAATTTTGTTTCAGCATCATCTTGTTTTTTGCTTTTATAATTATTTCTTTTTTTGTAATATTTTTTATAAGCCATAAAAAAATGTTATTATTAAATTTAATTAATAATAACATTTTTATTTATTTTTTGCAAAATTACACTCTCGTAGTATTTCCATCAGTTTCTACTTCTCAATCAACAACTCAGTCATCAGACTTCGCTGAAGCTCCACCCGACCCGTCAGTATTATTTGCTCCTGTTTGGCTATATAGTTTTTGTCCTACTTTCATCATTTCATCACTTAATTCTTTGCTTGTAGATTCTAATTCATCTTTACTAGCATCAGATTTAGCTAATACTTCTTTTACTTTTGATACTTTTTCTTCTACAGATTTTTTGTCAGCATCATCTATTTTATCAGCATTATCTCTAATCATTTTTTCAGCTTGTGCAACTGCACTATCAGCATGATTTCTAGCATCTACACTTTCTTTTTTCTTTTTATCTTCTTCTTTTTTTGCTTCAGCTTCTTTTACAAGTCTATCAACTTCAGCATTATCCATACCAGTTGAACCTTGTATAGTTATGTGTTGTTCTTTTCCTGTACCTTTATCTCTTGCTTTTACTTTTAATACTCAGTTTGCATCTATATCAAAACTTACTTCAATTTGAGGAACTCATCTTGGAGCTGGTGCTATACCATCAAGTATAAATCTTCATAGAGATTTGTTATCAGCAGCCATTTCTCTTTCTCATTGTAAAATGTGTATTTCAACACTTGGTTGATTATCTACAGCAGTAGAAAAAGTTTCAGTTTTATTAGCTGGAATTGTAGTATTTCTTCCAATCATTGGAGTTCTTATACCACCCATAGTTTCAATACCAAGAGTTAGAGGATTAACATCAAGTAATAATACATCAGTTACATCTCAACCAATAATTCCGGCTTGAATAGCAGCTCAAAGAGCAACAGCTTCATCTGGATTGATTCAAGCATTTGGTTTTTTTCCAAAAAATGCTTCTACTTTTGATACAACAAGTGGAACTCTAGTTGAACCTCAAACAAGTAAAACTTGGTCTAAATCACTAGCTTTTAATTT
>CALMDL010000313.1 GCA_937864995.1 uncultured Candidatus Altimarinota bacterium
AAAAAAGAGTGAATTTTCATCAAAATCTTAAATTGCTTTCAACTAATGTAGTTGAAAAGTCTTCAGAAATTAAAACTGCATGAGATGTTTTTATAATTTCACTCATTTTAAAACAAGATTTATAAATATTTTTAATATTTTATATAAAAAAATATAAAAAGCTAGTTTTTGCTAGCTTTTTATTATGCAAAATATGCATCAAATTCTTCTTTACTTAATTCTTCTTTCGCAAGTAAATCTTTTGTTATTTTTTCATGAAGTTCTTTATTTTCAGTTATTATTTTAACTGCTTTTTCATAAGCTTCTTTAAGTATTCTTTTAACAGTTTCATCTATTTTTTTAATAGTTTCATCTGATACAAATGGTTTTTCTCCAGTTCCAGAATATGAATCTAATTTTCATTCAAAATTTTCTGCTCAAATTTCAGGATACATACCATATCTAGTTACCATTTTTCTAGCTATACTAGTTGCTCTTTCTATATCATTACTTGCTCAAGTTGTGATTTTATCTTTTCAATAAAATACTTCTTCTGCAGCTCTACCACCATAAAGAGTAGCTAATTCATCTAAATATTTGTCTTTTGAAACAAGTAGTGCATCTCTTTCAGGTAAAAACCAAGTTACTCAAAGTGCACCTCATCTAGATACAATTGATACTTTATGTACTGGATCAGTATTTGGAAGTAATTTTCAAACAATTGCATGTCATACTTCATGATAAGCTGTAAGTTCTTTTTCAAAATCATTCATTACTTGAGATTTTTTTCTAAGTCACATTACAAGTCTTTCAAATGCTTCAGTTATTCTTTTTTCTGTTACTTCTTTTTCATCATTTCTAGCTGAAATAATTGCTGCTTCATTCATTAGATTTCACAAATCAGCTCATGAAAATCATACTGTTTTTGATGCAAGTGATTTATAATCTATATTTCAATTTACTTTTTTTGTACTAGCATGAATTTGTAGTATTTGTTCTCTATCTGGTAAGTTTGGTAAGTTTACAGTTATTTTTCTATCAAATCTACCTGGTCTTAATAATGCTTTATCTAAAACATCAGATCTATTTGTAGCTCACATAACTATTACGTTTGTTTCATTATCAAATCAATCCATTTCTGTTAATATTTGATTTAGAGTTTGTTCTCTTTCATCATGTCATCATCATGTTCCAGGTCATCTTTTTTTACCAATGGCATCTATTTCATCTATAAAGATAATTGCTGGAGCAATTTTTTTAGCACTTGCAAATAAATCTCTAACTCTAGAAGCTCAAACTCAAACAAACATTTCTACGAATTCAGAACCAGAAATACTTAAAAATGGAACATCACTTTCCCCTGCAACAGCTCTTGCAAGCATAGTTTTACCAGTACCTGGAGGTCAAACAAGTAGTGTTCATCTAGGTATTTTTGCTCAAATTTCTTTAAATTTTTTAGGATTTTTTAGAAATTGAACTATTTCTTTTAATTCTTCTTTTTCTTCTTCTGCTCAAGCTACATCTTTGAATAATACTTTATCTTTTTTATTATCGTATAATCTAGCTCTAGATTTACCAAAACTCATTGCACTATTGCTCATTCCTCACATTTTTCCTAATAATAGTAATCATATTACTAAAAATAGTATAAATGTAAGAATAGTAGGAAGCATTTCATTCCAAAATTCTTCACTTGTTTTATCTTTTACTGCAACTTTTGTTTGTATTTGAGGATTTTTTAATCCTAAATCATTTATAGAATCATTTTTTGGAAGTATAACTATATCTCTAGAAACTCTTTCTATCCCATTTTCTATAACTGTTTTTCCAGATAATGTAGCTATTGCTTTGTTTCAGTCTATAAGTATTTCACTATAACTTCAGCTTAAAAATTTTTGTTCTAATTCATTTAATGCTATATCATTATCACTATATTTTTGAGCATTGTTAAGTGTTTGTAATATAAGTGATAATATTAATACTATAAGTATTAATATAGCAAATGGTTTAAAATTTGTTTGTTTTTTTATTCAAAAATTCTTTGGTGTTTGCTTTTTATCGTTTTTATTTTCTTTCATTATCAAAATTAATTATTAATATTGCGAGAATTATTCTATTTAAAATATAGCTTTTTGCAAAAGAAACTCCGACTTTTTTATATATTTTATTATTTACAAATTTACTTTTGCTTTATTTTGATTATATTATTATAAATTATTATTTTATATTTTTCTTATGAAACAATATTTAGAATTACTAAAAGATATTAGAGATAATGGTATTTGAAAAGATGATAGAACTTGAACTTGAGTGAGAGGTCTTTTTGGTATGCAAGCAAAATATGATTTAAGAGAATGATTTCCACTTGTAACAACTAAAAAAACATTTTTAAGAGGTATAGTTGTAGAACTTATTTGGCTTATAAGATGAGAAACAAATATAAAATATTTAGTTGATAGAGATGTGCATATTTGGGACGAATGGCCTTTTCAAAATTACATTGACTCTAATGAACTATGAGAACAATTTCCAAAATATAGTGAATCTTGGTTTGCGGAAAAAACTCGTTTTATAGAAAAAATAAAATCACTTCCTGAAAATGATCAATTTGTAATTGAATATTGAGATTTAGGGCCTGTATATGGTCATCAATGGAGAAATTTTAATACTCAGTGAGTAGATCAACTAAAAAATGCAATAGAACAAATAAAAATAAATCCAACTAACAGAAGAATAATTGTATCAGCTTGGAATCCAGCTCAAATAGATCAAATGTTACTACCTCCATGTCATGCATTTTTTCAATTTAATGTAGATACTACAAACAATGTTTTAAATCTTC
>CALMDL010000314.1 GCA_937864995.1 uncultured Candidatus Altimarinota bacterium
ATGAAAACTATAATACTTGTTCGTCATGCAAAATCTGGATTTAAAAATACTTCTATGATTGATTTTGACAGACCTCTTAGTGAAGAATGAAATAATGAAGTTATTTTTATCCAAAAATTGCTTAAAAAATTAGATATAAGATCTGATATTATTTTTTGTAGTGATGCAAAAAGAACAAGAGAAACTTTAGAATGACTTTGGGAACAATTAGATGCAGAAAATGATAAAATAGTTTATGATAAATGAATTTATGATTTTCATATGGATGAAAAACTAGATTATTATTTGAATCTATTTACAAAAATCGAAAATAAAAAAGATGTTGCTATTATAGTATGACACAACCCTTTCATCACTAGATTACTTAGATATTTTACAAAAAATGAAAATCTAGGTATGGATACTCTATGAGTTGCAATTATTGATTTTGAAACAAAATCTTGGGTAGATATAGAATCTATGAGATGAGAATTAAATTTTTTTATAAACCCAAACAAAAAATCTTAGGAAAATTCCTAAGATTTTTTTACTATAAAATATACCCTTTCACTCTCAGCACTAACTTGTCCATAATGATAATCTACTTTTTCAAGTATTTTAAATCAAGCTTCTTTCAATTCTTTTTCTATTTTTGAAATAGGAAAAGAATTTTCTTTTACTACTTCTGTGATAAGTTCAAAATCACTGCCAGATTTATGACTAAATATTTTTATAAGCCATTCAAAATGAGATGGTTTTTTAAACATTTCAAGACAAACAACATCTTCTCAAAAAGTATAAAATTGAGCAAAATCACGAGTTATACTTTCAAATTCAAAAAGTGTATTTATATCAAAAATCAAAATACCATTTTTATTTAAATGTTTATGAGCCATAGCAAAGAAATCTTGCCACTCTTTCCAAGTTAATAAATGACAAATAGAATTATAATTACAAAGTACTACATCAAAAGTTTTTCATAAATCAAAATTAGTCATATCTCATAGTACAAGATTTTGTTTTCAGATATTTTTTTCTGCTTTTTTTAGCATATTTTCATTTATGTCTAGACCTGTTACTTCATAACCTGCTTTTATAAACTCTTTTGCTACACTTCAAGTACCACAAGCAACTTCCAAAATAGTTTTAGCTTCAATATTATATTCCATTATACAGTCCTCTTTTAAAAATTCTACTTCGTCTTCTAGTGGACTATTTATTCATCTAACAACTTCTTCATAATAATCAAGAAATTTATCGTAAG
>CALMDL010000315.1 GCA_937864995.1 uncultured Candidatus Altimarinota bacterium
TTAATCAATCGTTTTATAATAAATTCATTTCTTCAATCATTTGGTATAATTTTTACTTCACTTCAGCTTGAATAAATTATATATTTATCATTCATATAATTAATAGTATGATTTTTATCTTGTACTTTAATTTCAATATTTTGATATATAAAATTATAAACTAAATATGAAAAAGTTATAATAATAAAAAATAATAAACAAAGTAATAATAATGGACTACTTGAAATAGCAAAAATCCAATATTTTAAGTTAAAATTTTTATTTTCATATTCTTTTACACTTCAATTTAAAATAGATTGAAAATATCATAATATATAAAAAGCTATAATTCATAAAAAATATATATTTATAAGATTTAGTACAAATAGAATAAATAATATAATAAATCATGTTAAAATTAAAAATATAAATCCTCTCCATTTTTCAGATAAACTTGGTTTAAAAGTTTTAAAAAAATGATAAGAAAAATATCATAAAAAATATGCAATAATTATTAACATAACTATTGCCGTATCATTTAAAACTTGTCACCAACTAAAAAAAGTAACTGCATTATATTTTGAAAGTATTGAAATTTGTCATAATATACCAATTATTAAAATAATTGGTAAAAGTGATAACCAAAAAGTTACTTTTGATTCTTTTTTAAATAATTTAAATATTTTTTTGAGTTTCATAATTAAAAAGTTTCAATTAAATCAAATAAAGTTTTAAAATTTTCAAATTCAGATTTATCAAAATTTTTGCATTCATTAGCAAAAGAATTTTTATATAATTTACTTTTAGTATCTCAAAAAACTTGAATTCAATTTCATTTATACATAAATTCTATAACTTTTTCTATTCTAAAATAATCTTCTATTTCAAAATTAGATTGAGTAAATCAAGGCTTTTTAGGGTAAAAATTTACATAAATATCTTTTAATTTTTTTCAAGAAAAAGTATCTTTTTGTAAATTTTCTTCTCATAAAGCATTTTTTATACATTTAAATCCTGCATCATCTCTGTCAAAAAAAGCCATAATTTTTTGTCATTGTTTTGCTGGAAATTGTTCAGAAAATCTTTTTAAGATTTCATAATCACTTCATCACATCAAAAGAAACTCAAAATCTAAATTTTTATATTTTGGATTATCTTCTTTCAATTTTTCAAGTGCTGTTTGTATATAAATTTCATCTGTTTTTCATTCAACGATTATTATATCTTTTGTAGTATTTAATA
>CALMDL010000316.1 GCA_937864995.1 uncultured Candidatus Altimarinota bacterium
CATAAGACTTAACTTTTACTGGTTTTTTCTTTTCTAAACTTTTATATTTTTCTGCCAATTTTTCTGAAATATATCAATTATTTACTACAAAATAATCAATTACATCTTTTCATAAATACAATTCTATAGTATCTATAAAATCAATAGCTTCAAAATCAGTAGTTTCTCATGGTTTTGTCATCAAATTACAAAAATATATAACTTTTGCTTTTTTATTTTTATTAATTGCTTCTTTTATACCTTTTACAAGTAAATTTGGAATAACAGAAGTGTATAAATCTCAAAATGATAATATAATAACATCTGCTTTATTTATAGCTTCTATTGCTTTTGAGTTAGCATTTACATCAGGTGTTAAATAAGCTCTTTTTATAGGTGAACTATTTTCATCAAGTTTTAAATCTATATTTGTCTCTCATTCTACAATACTACCATCTACAAGTTCTACATTTAAATGAGATAACTCTAATGTAACAGGAATAACTCTTCATTTAACTTTAAACATTTTAGCAACTTGTTTAAGTCATTTATCAAAATTTCAAGTTATTTGAGACATTGCAGTGATTATAAGATTTCATAAATTATGTCCTCATACACTACAACCTTTTTCATACCTATAATCAAATAATTGTTTAACAACTTCATGTTCACGAGATAAAGCCATAATAGCTCTTCTAACATCACCTGGTGGTAACATATTGAATTCTTCTCTAAGAATACCAGTAGATCATCAACTATCACTCATAGAAATAATTGCAGATATATTATAATCATCATTATCTCTTATACTAGACAATAATCAATAACTTCAATTTCATCATCCAATTGTAACAACATTTATTTTTCAATTTTTACCCATAAATACATGATATTATTAAACTCAAAATATTATACAAAAAAAACAAAGAAAATCTAGTTTTTCTTTGTTTTAATTTGTTTATTAGTCTTTTATCAATACTGCTTTAATTCTTCTAACTCATCTACTACTTGCTTCTTCTTTTTGTATTTTAAATTTTCACATTATTTTACTATTTTCTACATGAGGACCTCAACATAATTCTTTTGAATAAACTGTTCAATTTGTTCAAACCATAGAATAAACTTTTACTATTTCTGGATATTTTTCCCAAAAACTTCATTCTACTCCAGAAGCTCTAGCCTCTTCTTTATCCATATTTGTCATAATAGTTTCAAATCCTGCACTAATAGCATCATTAACATATGCTTCTACCTTATCTAAAATATCTTTTTCAACTTTTTCATCATTAGAAAAATCAAATCTAAGTCTTTCAGCAGTTATATTACTTCATTTTTGATGAACATTGTCTCATAAATATTTTCTAAGACCAGCTAAAAGTAAATGAGTAGCGCTATGAAGTGCAGTCGTTTCATCACTACTATCAGATATATTATCGATATCAAAATCTAAAAACAATTGAT